>JALOMP010000195.1 GCA_025455365.1 Chitinophagaceae bacterium
TCATGCAACCGGTTTAAAAATTACCAGTTAATGACTTCATGACGAGAGGCAGGATCTACCGTCATTGCCCCATTTTCCGCTGGTAGGCTTTGATGAACAGCGCACCGAGGTTTTTGTGCGGGGGAATGTAGTTTTCGAAACGCTCACGGGCTTCGCCGCCGGGGAATTGAGCAGACAGACCTTTCCACATCGTCACCCAGTTTACATTTCGCCCGTTGCGAAGATCCTCATTGATGGAACGCAGGATGGGTTCGTTGACCGTCCGGGTACCCACTTCCTTGGAAGAAATGATATGCGCGTCCGGGCATTTGCGAAGGACATCGTCAAGGTTATGGTATCCGCCGCAGGAGCCGAGAATCACGATGCGGGCGGAAGCCGGCAGCTGTCGCAGCGTGTATTTCACATGGTAACTATGCCCCCGATGAATCACTACGGAGGGTTGGAGGCCTTTGGATTCCAGGAAGGAGATAAGGTGTTCCTGTGCTTTGGCATCAGGATCATCGCCCTTCGAATTGTCAAGCGGCAGGTTGGCGTAGATCCATACCGGCCGGCCTTTTACGGATTTAATCTCCACCCACTCTTTCGTGCGGTTGACGCTCCAGTCCGGTTTCCCGTTGAACATCCCCATGAAGTTTCCATAAGAATCGATCCCGTCCTTATCGCCATAAAAAAATACCAGCTGCACCACGCGGCCGGACGCATCCGCGAGGCTGCTGTAGTCCAGCGTATATACGGGCGGAATGCCAAGCTTCGAAGAAATATCCACGGCACTGTCCGCCGAGGAAGCAAAAATGGTTTGCAGGATATCGTAGATGGCGAAACTTCTTTTATCCTGCCGCGCCTGGCTGGCATCCCTGCTGGCTTCGATTTCCCGGTCGATCAGCCTTTTCACGGAAGCAGCGTTGATGCTTCCATAGGAATCCGCCACGTCCACGGCTTCTTCCAGGCCTCCTGTTTTGTCCAGTCCCCGCGCAAAGGCGATCATCAATCGCTGCGCGCTGCTGTCCGGCATGGTACCCAGGAAATGGTCCAGGGTGTTGTAGCCCGCAGCCATCTTGATGAACTTTTTAAAGCGATCGAAGCGGACACTCATCAGCAGGCTGTCGCCTGCCTGGCCCGGCATCCGTTCCATCATGCGGTTATAAACCCCTTTATAACTCGACGTATAAATGATTTCTTCCCCGAGAACGATCAGGTAATAGAGTTCCTGCGGGTTGAGGGGCTCCAGTATTTTGAACCGCACCGCGTCCGGCGCGTCGTGCAGCGCGTTGATCTGGTTGATAAACACTTCCTCTGCCCTTCTTTTCAACATCCGCGGAAGTTCGCTGGCCACCAGTGGAGTATCCCGCATACGCAGGCGGTCGGCGTGGCTGATCTCCGTCTGAACAAGCAGCCGGTAATACCGGATACTGTCTGCCATGGCTTCATTCAGCGAAACTATCGTCTGCCGGCCATGCATCACCTCGTCCAGGAAGGGGAAATAGAGCCTGCCACGCTTGCTGGAGGCCATCTGCGTAATCGCACGCACCAGGGGGTCACTGCTCCGGCGAATCAGCTGTCCCACCCGTGTACGGACGGCGGCCGCATAGTCGTAGAACTGACCCGGATCACGGTATGCCGCAACCGAAATAAGGCTGTCTGCAAAGGGAACCTGGGTGTAATTTTCCAGTTTGGGGAGGATCTGGTCCGGGTACATGCCGCAATATCTTCGGAACAGGTTGGTCCGCGCCTCCTGGAAACCCGGGTTGTCAAAAAAGACGCTATTGGTATTGTTGACCAGGATATTGCCGGTTTCGTAGGGATACTTGTCCACGATCGGCGCAATGGACTGTCCGCGGGCATCCGCCTGCATCATGTCAAGGTAAGCGGGGAAGAGGATCGCCCCTTTTTCCGGCGGGAAGGAGCGGCGGATCCAGCCCTCCTGGTATCCTTTCAGGAGGTTTTCCAGCCCGGTAAGGTACTTCACCTTCAGGCGATGGTCCAGGCTGGTGCTTTGCTCCAGGGTGTCCTGGACGATGTCCAGCTGGCGGGTATAGAGATCCGTGAGGAGCAGGTTTATATCGGGGTCGGGAACGGCCTGGATCCACTCGCTTTCCGTGCCCCGCTGTGAAAGGAGCCCGTTTTGCAGTTTATCGATATCGTCATGGATCTTGGCCCTGCGGATATCCACTTTCTTCCGGGTAGTATCCACTGCCGCCAGGCTGGCCTGGGATAGGGCGAGGAAATACAATAGAAAAAGTAGAATTCTGTACATGGTTTTTCCGGACAAGTCGGTTCAAATTTACGCCAAAACAGGGATCCTCCCTGTTGATTTTATCATACCTTGAACGTATATAACGCAAAAAACGGGTAACAATTTCATAATCACCGGGATTTGGGACCGCCACCAGCCGCGGTTACTTTTGCGTAAATTTTTTGTTAAATGGATGCCAGGGGAAAGAAAATCCTGATTGCGGACGATGAACCTGATATCCTCGAGATTATCAGCTATAACCTGAAAATCGAAGGATACGAGGTGGCCACCGCCAAGGACGGCGATGAAGCCATCCATAAAGCCCGGCAGTTCAAGCCAGACCTGATCATCCTGGACGTGATGATGCCCCATAAGAACGGCATGGAAGTGTGCCGGATCCTGCGTTCACAACCCGCCTATCACGATACCCTCATCATATTCCTGACGGCCCTCAGCGACGAACTCTCCCATGTCCGGGGGCTGGAATACGGGGCGGACGACTACCTCAGCAAGCCGGTTTCCCCCAAAGTGCTCGTCACCAAGGTAAACTCCCTGTTCCGCCGGTACAGTAAGGAAAAGGAAAACCAGGTGCTGGAGATCGGCGACCTCCGCGTTGACCCTGAACAATTCCTGGTACAATACCAGGGGCAGAACATCAGCCTGGCGAAAAAAGAGTTTGAATTGCTCTACCTGCTGGCCTCCCGGCCCGGGCGCGTCTTCCTGCGCAATGAAATCCTCAACCAGATCTGGGGCGCGGATGTGATCGTCGGCGATCGCACCATTGACGTCCATATCCGCAAGATCCGGCAGAAGCTGGGGATCGACTGTATCACCACGGTGAAAGGCGTGGGGTATAAGTTTGAGTTATAGTTCATGGATCATGGTTCATGGTTCATAGTTCATGGTTCATAGTTCATGGTTCATAGAAACAGCCCTACCTCGACGTGTTCTTGAATTATCAGGTACCTCTTCCATCGATGAACCATGAACTATGAACCATGAACAATGATCTACCAACTTCACCCTACCTTCGCATTCAACATGTTTGATTTAAAAAATATCGCGCCGCGGCAGATCGCCCTGATCAATGCCGTGGCCATCTCGTTGGCAGGCGGCCTGGCAAATTTCCTGTTCATCCGCACCTGGTGGATTTTCATCGTCACGTTTGCGATCCTTTTCGTGATTTCCTACCTGCTGACGCATTTCTTCCTCCAGAGTTTCATATACCGGAAAATCAAATTGATTTACAAGTTCATCTACCAGACAAAGGCCACCAAACGGGAAGAATTTTATTATAAGAATATTCTGCCGCAGAAAAGCATCGATGAAGTAAGCGAGGATGTGGAGAAATGGGCGGAACAGCGCAAGCAGGAAATCGAAGTACTTCAACGGAATGAAGCCTACCGGAAGGAATTCCTGCAAAATCTCTCCCATGAATTCAAAACACCTGTATTTGCCATCCAGGGTTATGTAGACACGCTCCTGCAGGGTGCCCTGGATAATCCGGAGGTGAATAAGAAATTTCTTACCAGCGCTTCCAAGAATGTTGACCGGCTGGTTAACCTGATTGATGACCTGGATGAGATTTCAAAACTGGAGAGCGGGGAACAGCAATTACATTACAGCCTCTTTGTTATTCAGGACCTCACCAGGGAAGTATTTGAATCCCTTTCCATCAAAGCCAGCGATAAAAATATCAGATGCCTGATTAAAAAAGGATGCGAGACGCCGATCAATGTTTTTGCGGACAAAGAAAAGATCCGCCAGGTATTGATCAACCTCGCGGACAACGCCATCAAGTATGGTAAAAACGGGGGTATGGTGGAAGCCAGTTTCTACAACACGGACGGTACAAATATCCTGGTTGAGATCAGCGATGATGGCATGGGCATCAGCGAAGAACACCTGCCGCGCATATTCGAACGCTTCTACCGCACTGATTATGGCCGTAGCCGCAATATCGGGGGCACAGGCCTTGGCCTCGCCATTTGCAAACACATCATCGAAGCGCACGGGCACAGCATTCACGTTCGCAGCAAGCCGGATGTAGGCACAACGTTTGGGTTTACCCTCCCGGCAAAGAAAGACTGAGATAGCCGTTCTTCATCATCTTTTAATATGCCGTTAATCCATATTTCACAGCGAAGGTTTTTATTTGTAGCGGTTATCTCATGTCGTTGTTTCACGTTAGGCAATTCAATCGTTTGAACACATTCCCTGGTTTTTGCCGGGGAATCTCTTTTTAAAAACCTTTCGAAAGCTCCTCCGCGAGTCCAAACGAAAGCGTCATGCCGGCACCCCCAAGTCCATTGACGATATACACGCCCGGTTCGGGCGTTGCGCAAAACTCTGTGGAGCCGTCTGTCATTTTCGCATACACCCCATGCCATGTTTCTGCCACCTGCATATTGGGAAAGAGGGCAAATCCTTTGAGGTAAGAAAGGATCATCTGGTTGACAGATGCCGCGTCAAATGGTTCATGTTCGTTTCCATACGCATGTGAATCACCAATGGTAAGCATGCCAGATCGATGCTGTGATACCATCACATGGATTCCCTGGTCAAGATAATCCTGCTTGTTGTGGCGATAGTGATCATACAGTGCAGCCTGTGCTTCAGTCTCCGCGAAGCTTTTATAATGAACCAACGACAGTCCGCCGCATAACGCCGGTCCCAGCCGCCAACCCTCCGGTTGCGATGCCAGGCGTAGCATTTGCAACTTGCATTTCGTAATGAGGGCGCTTGCGAAAAGCTGGGGGAAAATGGTTTCAAAATCAACCCCGCTGCACACAACCACCAGGTCCGACTCGTACACCTGCCCGTGTGCCGTGCGCACCTGGCCTGTCCGCACGTCAATGACGGTTTCCCCCCAGTGGAAAGAGACCCCGAGTGTTTCGGTCCACAGCTTTGGCAGTGCCCTGATGGCCTGCCGGGGATCTACGATGAGCTCGTCCCCACTATACAGCGCACCCAAGAGTCCTTTCCTGCGTACAGAGGCGGAAAGCTCCATCACCTGGCGGGGATGCAGCCATTGGAGCGGCCTTGATTTCCTTTCCCGATCGTAGAATTCTTCCAGTACGGCTGCTTCAAGTGGATGGTAGGCCAGGTGCAAAGATCCCACGGGATCATGGTATATCCCGGCATCCCTTGCGGCTTCAGCCCATACCAGCCTGCTGTAAACTGCCCGTTCATAAAGCATTCCCGAGGGCTGCCCCACCGGCCAGACCATTCCGAAATTTCGGATAGACGCACCGGTTGCCGTAAAGCCCCTTTCGATGACTTTCACCGAAAAACCCCGAAGCGCCAGGGACCTGGCCATGGCCAGGCCTACGATGCCGGCCCCAACTACAATGGCTTTTTTCTTGCTCATATGCGTTTGGATTCTTTGTTATACATCCGATGAAACCAAAACATTGAAAAGGCGGTGCTGATCAGTCCAATGACGGCAACATACTGGGACCAGTCCGCAAAAAAGAAGGACCAGCGTATGTCCTTCGTTGAAAACTCCTTCCAGAGCATCACCAGGACGCTGCCGAGGTAACCAAATGAGTCTGTGATGTACATTAGGAAACCTGCGTTTGCCATCAACCGGAAACTGCCAATCATTCTTTCAAAAAATGGTGAAAA
>JALOMP010000016.1 GCA_025455365.1 Chitinophagaceae bacterium
AGCGACAAATTTGTCATCCGCCTGGATGGCGCGGCTGGATCAGGATCAATAGCTGAAATCGTGACGATGGATGGAAAAATCTGGAAAAGGATACACATTATCTCAGACCGTACAATCATTGACTGCGCAGGCTGGTCAAGGGGTCTGTACATGGTTCGCATTAAAGGCCCCGACGGTTTATTGCTTACGGAAAAAATAGTCCTGCATTAAGAACGGGCGGTCAATCGCTATGAACGTCAATCGGCACGGCTTATCCAGGTTAGCCGACCCTGATTTTATCGTAACTGGCGGCAATACCTTTAATCAGGGATGAGCTGAAACCCTGGTGTTCCATTTCATTGAGCCCGGCGATGGTGCATCCCTTGGGCGTGGTCACTTTATCAATTTCCTGTTCCGGATGCCTGCCCGTCTGGATCAGCAATTCCGCGGCGCCTTTGACGGTTTGTGCAGCGATCAGGGTGGCCGTGGTGGCATCGAAGCCAATTTCAATGCCTCCCTGGATATTGGCACGGATAAATCGCAGCGCATAAGCGATGCCGCAAGCGCCTAGCACGGTGGCAGCGTCCATCAGTTTTTCATCGATCGTTACTACCCGACCCAACTGCCGGAACAGGTCTTCCACATATTCCTTTTGGTCTTCATTCCAACCTGTCGCGCAAAGGCAGGTCATGCTTTCCTGGATGGCGATTGCGGTATTGGGCATGGCGCGGACCACGGGGAATGTTTTACCCAGGATCGTCTGCAGGTTATCGATGGAAACACCCGTGACAACCGAGCATACCAAATGACGATGCGGATCCAGCGAACTTTTCATTTGTGCCAGTACTTCATTCACCTGGAATGGCTTCACGGCCACAATGACCAGGTCAGCGAACCTGGCTGCTTCCTGGTTGTCATTGCTGACCATGATCCCTTTCTCTTCCAGGAAGCGGATCACTTCAATATTGCGACGGGTAACCATGATATGTCCTGGCAGGGTGAACCCGCTTTTTACAAGTCCTTCCGCAATGGATTTTCCAAGGTTGCCGCCGCCGATGATGGCAATTTTCTTATTCATATATGATGTCTTGATGTATGGTACAAGAAAGCCACAGGATATATTATCCCATGGCCGGCAAGTTCGAGAAAGGTACAAAAAATATTTATTGTGGTCAGGAGGGTTGTACAGGTCCGCTGCGGTAAAGGAAGCGGAATCTCCTGACCAGGTAGTATAGCGGGAACAAAGCCCTTGGCAGTGTTACCAGGTTTAGTTCCTCCATGCCTGGCGAAAGGAATCTCTGAAAATAACCCCGGATCAGGACAAACCTGTCCCTACGGAAATCAGACAGCCTCAGTTGCTGTTGAAGGTTTAGCCGGTTTATTTTCTTTTTCGGCAGGAGCGGGTACCCCAGCAAATAGTTCCGGCACCGATCCAGCAGCGCGGGATCCGGCGTACCATTCATGTATCGGCCAGCCCCCGGGTACAACAATCCGGCAGCCAGGGCGAGGCCGCAGCTGATGGTGCGCCGCATATGCCATTCGGATGCTTTACGGTGAATCTCCTCCCAGTCAATCTCCGACTCCTTCCGGTGTATGAAGATGGCAATATCAGATACGTGCCGAAGGATTCGCCACAAGTCTCCAACCCCGTGATGAACAAACAGCATCAGGAGATGCTGGGTAGTTGCCAGGGTGGGAATCGATTTTGGGCCAACCTGCACCTGTATCCTGTGTTCAAAAAAATAGTCGTTGTTGTATGGAATCGGAAAAAATCCGGGCATGGGTGCCCATTGGATTTCCACATACTGGCGCGCACCGCCTTCCAATTCCTTTCGGAATGCGGCCTCCCTGTTTTGCCTGAGATAATAGTCCGGGTAGGCAACGGGGAAGGGATATAGTTCCTCATAACCGTCGCGCAACAGCAAATCCCTGATGGCTGCGAAATCATTCGCGCGAATAAGAATGTCAATATCCGCAGCTGAGCGACTGGTAAAATCATCAAAGAGTATTTTGCTGAGCAGTACACCTTTGACAAAGATGACCTGTATGGATGATTGTTCAAAGAGTTCCTGCAGGCGAGTCATCTCCGCAAGTCCTGCCAGGTTGGCTTTTGCCCGGAATCCAACCCTGGCTGACAGTTTTTCACCAATATATTCTTCCGGCAGCCAGGGGTAAACCAGGCTTGCCAGGCTGTGGGCCGCAAGTAATTTTTCAAGGATCCCAGGATTGACCGGATGGGTCCCGAGAAACCGTTCTGTGTCCGCTTCATCTTTGATCCCTTGCAGTCGCTGGCGTAACAGCAAAATCAACAAAGCGGACTCGGCGGAATATTGCCGGGCGATATCAGATGGTCCGGTCATATTTTCTGCGCGTTATAATATTCCCAAAAGAGCCCCTTACGCTGTGTCAGTTCATCGAAACTCCCGTTTTCAACCAGCCTGTAATCCTTCATCACATAAATATGATCCGCCAATTTCAAATTGTACAACCGATGGGTAATGAGTATAATGATCCTGTTGCCAACGTTCCTGCGGAGGTTTTGGAAAATGAACGACTCCGCGCCTGCATCGATGGCACTCGTCGGTTCGTCCAGGATCAACACTTCATGCGTCCTGTACAGGGCCCGTGAAATCGCTATCTTCTGCCACTGACCGCCGCTGATTTCCTCGCCCAACTGGTAGTTCCTGCCAAGGCCAGTGTCCAGGGACAGGCCTGTACCTGACAGCAACTCACTCCCGGTAGACGCATCGAGTGTTTCATGGATCTTGTCCCGGTCAATTTCATTTTTTCCCAGGGCGATATTTTCGCCGAGACTCAAGTGGTACCTGCAGTAATCCTGGAACACAACGGAAATATCCCGCTGGAAAAAGCCCGGTGGTAGTTCATGACTATCCATGTCTCCGAAAAATATCCGTCCTTCATCCGCGCGGTACAATCCACATAAAAGCTTCATCAGGGTTGACTTACCCGAGCCGTTCTCTCCTACTACGGCAATGACCTTGCCCCGCCCGAACTCCATCGAAATATCCCTGAGCACATCACGTTCCGTTCCGGGATAACGAAAGGTGAGGTTGCGTATACGGATACTGTCATATGCATTTGAAAAGGTATCAATACCTGCCGGTTCACTTTCCTTGGAAGCGGGAAGGGAAAGGTAATGGATGATTTCCTGCAGGTACAACTGGTGCTGGAAAATTGCCACCCCTGATTTGAAAATCGTCTGGATCGCGAGTTGGAGGCGCTGAAATGCCTGGACGTACACGATCAGACCACCAATACTGATGACGCCACTGATGGCGCGACTGATCAACAGAAGGTAAAATACAGCAATGAACACCACTTCAAAAACGGAGGCCATCATGCCTTTGCGCATATGGATAAAATGCAGGCGGTCCCGTTGCCGGAAGATCGACTGCATGAGGTGGTGATATCGGTCCGTAAAATAATCGCCCAGTCCAAAAACCCTTATTTCCTTTGCATATGTATTGCTGGTGAGGTACTGAAAAAAGTCATGGGCTTTCCGTTGTTCCGGAAGGATTTGCTTTTCCAGTTGAAATTGCTTCTGGCCATACACCAATCGGGACACAGCCAGCGGAAGACTTAACAGGATAAGAAAAACCGGTATGGACCAATGCAAGGTTACCAGGAATACCGTCAATGCGAGAACGGAGATGACCTGCTGCAGGATCGATTGCACCTGTTGTATGACGAGGGAAGGAAGGTAAGCCGACTGCTGCTGCGCCATATGGAGGGAATCATAATACTCCGGGTTCTCATAATAACTGTAGGGAATGCGACCCGCTTTTGTCAGTACCCTTAGCGTAATATGCTCACTCAGTTGTTGCTGCTGTTTCTGCTGAAAATATTGCGTCCAGTGCTGTACAAAGGACTGGAGAATCTGTACGGCCACCAGCAGAAACAGGAATGTCAATACAGACCGGTGCGTGATGCTCCGGTATTCAAGCACCTTGTCTACCATTTCCTGGAGCATCCATAGAGAGGCCAGGGGCAATATGGCCAGGATGATGAAGGAAAACACATTGAAATAAAAAAGACGCCTGTCCACACGATATGTCAGGCTGATAAAGTACCGAAGGTTCTGTATGAAGGAAAGTATTCGGAATTTCATTTCAGGGGAAAGCCTTGTATAATCTGCTGTTTTAAGAAAGGAACCTCATTCGGTCAAATGGCGGCATGATTAATTTTGTAAATTAGCAATTTTTGGAACCCCCGGACAAGAAAGTGTTGTAACCGCATGCATACATTCCGAAAATATTCAGGCTTCGGCGTACACATCCTTTCAGAATTTGAACTGCCCGAACTGTTCGAACACGAATTTCCCCAACCTGATGTTACCATCCGCCTTTCCCATATCGCGGATACTGAATTTCCAGAAACCGGATCGGCAGAACCATTTTCCACCTTCACGGAAAAAGAGTACTTACTGAGTCTCCCGGGCGTGGCAAGGTACAGGGTGCTAAATGGCACTGAAATTGAAATTTCACCCCTTTCTTCCTCCGACCCTGCCAGTATCCGGCTATTCCTGCTCAGCATGGTCCTTCCCGCCGCATTGAACCAGCGGCAAAAAATCCTTATTCATGCCTCCGCTGTAGTTGTAAACGGGAAAGCCAACTTTTTTATTGGCCATTCCAGGGCAGGAAAATCCAGCCTGGTGGCCAGTTTAAAGTCAAAAGGGTACAAAGTTTTTTCAGATGATGTTTGTGTTTTGGAAAAGAGGAGATCAGACGGCCTGGTACAGGCTTATGCGTCTTACCCGATGATGAAGCTCTGGGAAGAAACGGTAGACATGCTGGCCGACCCGGAATACCGGAAGCATCACCGTATCCGGCCGCAACTAACCAAATTCGGACAGTTTTTTCACGAAGATTTCGATACCCAACCTTACCTGGTGGATAGAATCTTCATTCTTAACCCGCATGAAGACGAGGGGTACATATACCGGCATAAACCACTGGGTGGCCTGGAAGCTTTTGAGAAATTAAGCAAACATACCTATCGCAGCCAGTTTGTAAAGTCAGAATCACACCGGATCATCCACCTGGGTATCATGAGCCAGCTTGTCAGGCAGTCTCCGATCATGGACGTTTACAGGCATAAAACGAAAAGTACCATACCGGATTTCTCCGAATATATGGTACAATTATTTAGTTCTTGAATCAACCTTTTGAAGAGCCCGCCCAAATATCCTGGCGGGTAAAGAACGTTACAGCCTACTGGGAGCCATCCGTCGTAGGTCCTTCAGGTTTACCGGAGTTGGGACCTCCAAGGATTGACAAACGGGAAATTTCAACAATAGAGGGATTTTCCCAGGCCTTCCTGGAATTATCAGCATTAGGGATTTCCCGGCTATCCTTCGTATTATCCTGATTTTGAGAAACGTTCTGGATATTTTTCATGAACAAAAAGTATAAGTAATTAATACAAATATAGTTAATCGTTTAAAAAAACCCTATACCAACAGGAAATGGTTTAAATTATTTGGTTGCTTTCATCATATAACGTATATAAAAATATACTTATGCATGATTTGGAACAGCCCTTAGCCATAAACGTTTGCGGTGGCAAGATATTATATCCCTTTCATTTGGAAAGCATTCCAACCGGGTATTTTTTTACGTTTTAGGGGATTTTCCGACTGGAAATGACGGTTTCATACCCAACTCCAGGTAACGCAGGAAGCATTCTGTCCTGAACGAACCAGGCGGGAAGAACTGGCCGTCCTTACGGTTGGCCTCAGACGCCGAATCCCATCCGTTGATCAATTTCGTAAAATCAATTCGCTTGGCCCAGCCCGAGCGTTCAGTGGCCTGCCGTTCTCTCAGCCATTCCTGGTAATTGGGAGCATCGCCCCGCGATTCCTGTACATAATAGATGCCTGCAGAAATCAATTTATCAGACCGAAGTCTGACCTCTTCGGGAAGAATGCCTTTCAGGGATTCCCTGAACACATAGCGGTTCTGGAATGGATTCCCGATGATGTCCAGTGGCAGACTGAGGTAAAACTGAAGCAGGCGGATGTCCATCAGCGGGAACCGGGGTTCCAATCGGCGCATGATGCTGAATAGCCCCTCACTTTGAATCCGCTGGACCGTATAATCGCGGGTAATCAGGTGCAGGATCCTTTCCCTGAATCCACCCAGTGTTAATTGTTTGTTTCTGATAAACCTGCCTTCCAGGTCCGATGATCTCTGTGTATCGAGCAGGAAGTTCTTTCGCTTATACCCAGGCCTCTTCAGGTAAATCCGCTGCAAGATCGGATCCGGGATCATCCCGCGGGCCAGCATCCGGAAAGGGAGTCCATACAGGCGCTTTTCATGTATCGCCCGCAGGAACTTCAGGTACTCTCCTTCCCTCAGGAAATCCTTAAAATACCATCCGGATTTGTTGGTTACCGCTTCGTCGCCGCCAAAACCGGAGAGGGTCACACGGATGTTACGATTCAGCATTTCCTTCCTCAACGGGTCCTGCCATGCGGCACTGTACACGTCCACACCGCTGTTTACAAAGATATCCAGGTCGTGATGTTCCAACGGATAGGCCCTGCCGCTCGAATGAACCTTTACGGCATGCCGGATTTCACATGAACGGATGACAAGATCAATATATTCCTCTTCGTCCCGGTACGGTTTCTGACCGCCGGGACCCTTAGGCATTACGTTTGAGAACGTATACAAGTTATCCTTGTCCCTAACCAGGGATGCTGCCAGGCAGGTGATGCCTGAAGAATCCAGGCCACCGCTTAACTCCGCAGACACCGGGAAAACCGTCCTGAGCCTGCATGAGACGGCCATCTCGAGTTGTTCACGGAATGCATCGAAATATTCACGGCGGGAACCTAACCTGAGCAATCGAGGCAGTTCCGGTTTCCAGTATTTTGACACCGTTATCCCCTTGGGAGAATACACCAGGTACTGCCCGGGCAAGAGCCGACGTATATAGCGGTGAAATGTGCGATCCGGATCAGGATCTGTATCAGCCAGCAGGTGTTCCACGAATTCTTCATCGATATCGTCATCCGCCCAGGGGAGGGCTAGTATACCCCTGGGTTCAGAAGAAAAAATGAAGGCTGAATCTTTTAAATAATAGAACAAGTTCTTAACCCCTATCTGGTCCCGAACGCAGAAGAGTTCCTTGCTGCGGGCGTCCCAGATGCAAAAAGCAAAATCTCCCGCAAGGTATTGAACACAGTCTTTTCCAAACCGATGGTACAAACCCAGGATCAATGCTGCGTCCGGGCTATGGATGCCCTCCGGGGGCTTGTTGTGCAGCATACCGAGAATTTCATCCCTGTTGTCTATTCGGGCATCGGCCGTTATGTAGCAGCCTGCTTGTCCGAAAGGCTGCTTCTCGTTAAGCGATTCCGGTGTGTTATGGAGCATGAGATGTGCCAGGAAAAGATTGTCCTGTTGTAAGTATCCCCTGTCATCGGGGGCCCAATAGTCCATGGCATGGGTCATCTCCTGAACCTCCTTTTCGCTGATGGCCAACCTGCCCGGGTCATATATACCGAAAATAGTACTCATGCAAACATGGATTGTTTGGTGACTCTTCCTTGTTTGATGCTCATGCCGGGAGCCTGCTTTTAAGCGAAAGAAGGAAGGATTTTTCCGTATAGGGAACCCTTCCCCCATTCAGTAAGAAATCAACCATAACTGCTGATTTGCCGGCATTTCCTGCCAGGAAATACAGAAAAGAGAGTTCATACCTGATCTTCCAATCATACACCGCATCCTCCCGGATCAGGTATTCCTCCTGCATGGATGGCAGGGTATCGGCTTCTTCCAAAGTGGCAATTGCCAGGTTAGTCTCACCCAGCTTACGCAATAATGAAGCCTTATAGAAATATGCTTCCTTTCTTTGCGGATCAAGCCGGATCGCCTCGTTAAACCATTCAAGCGCCTGCGGCAGGTCTTTACGCTCGCGCAGGAGACAGTTGGACAAAAAAATCAGCACGCTGTACCGTCTCGACGCAGAACCATATCCGCTGGCCCTTACTCTCTCCATGGTATCAAAGGCTTCCCGGAAATTTTCAGCATTCAGGTAACTATACGCCAGCTGGAAAAAGCGGTGTACGTTCTCGGGAGAAACAGGTTGGTCAGCCAGTTCCGCAACCAGTTTCTTCGCGTCTTCAAGTGCTTTTTCCTGGCGGCTTTGGAAGGCATGGGATTTCGCTCCTTCAAAATCATTGTACCGGATATAAACCCCGTAAATGAATCCTTTTGGATGCTCTTTCCTTGCATTGCTCAGGTTGTTGTGTACCCTGCCCTTCCAGGTCCAGTCCTGTCCGTCCAGCCAAACGAGGAAAAGCCGCGCATAGGAAAATGACTCGGTTTTTACATACAATTTGTAACTGGTATTCAATTCGAGCTTTGACTTCCAGTCGTTCTCCATAACCACTAATTCCTCATCCGCATCAATGATCATGATCCACCGGCATTGATGGCGCCCGGCCTGCAAAGCGGCTATCGCATCCTGCAAAGCGAGGTTGCGATTGTGCGCAAAATCAACCCAAGGATGCTCAAGAACCTCGCCCGCGATTCCGTACGCCTGTCCCAGGGCCTTTATCGTGCCGATGGTATTGTCCGTGGAGCCGGTATCCGTGATGACATAGTAATCCACGCTGCCCTGCAGCGACGCAAAAAGCCTCGGAAGGGTTTTTTCTTCATTACGGACAATCATGTTCAGGCAGATGCCCATATAATCAGGATTGATAATTTACCAGTACAAGCTCAGGAATAAAATGAATGTACCACATAATTTTCCATTCCTTCCCTCCCGGTGATGATCCTGTCGAAAGAACGAAGCCAGGCATGTCCCGCATATTTTCCATCTTCGTTTTTACGAAAACCGATATACACGGTTCCGGGAAGCCCCTTGCGCCCAAGAAGGATTTTGGCTGTCACTGCCTGGGTATAACATTCGGTTTTCCAAATGGTATATTGATCACACAAACGCATCGCCGATTGCAGGGTTTTTCGAAATCCGGCCGATGCTTCATCGGGCCCCGAAGGTGTTTCCACGTTGATCTTTCCCTGCCACGCGAGTACTTTGCGGAAAGGCAGAAAAACCAGGGTGAACCTAACCAATGCGGAAAGCAGGTATGCCTGCCAGAAGAGCGACCTGAGGGCAGGATCAGCGTGGTATGCCGTGCGGATTTTCCGGAACAATGCCATGATGGTTAAGCAGACTCCCGGAGGAGCCCAAACTGGTTCATCCGGCCGATGTAGTCAACGGTCTGGCTGGTACAGGTTTCCCTGTCTACATCATAGGTGGCCATGAGTTTATCGATGATCTGCGATACTGTCCTGGGCTGTTGCAATTCGCTCCAGATAAATGCCCCAACCGTATTCAGGCCCAGGTAGTCGCCCGTAGCCAGGTCAAGGATGATCACCTCATCACCTACAGGGTTGCTGATAAACTGCTGTTCATTCCGCGTTAGTACTGAATCCGGCCCGATTTCAATCATATTGTAGCGATTTTTCGTTACCGGAGGCAAATCCGGATGCGTTTGTCCATGTCAGTAATACCTTCCCGCCAGGAGATAATTCCGCACATAGTCCCCCACTCCCTCCTCGAGGCTATAAAACGGTTCCCTGTATCCGGCATTGTGCAATTTGGACATATCCGCTTCTGTGAAATACTGGTATTTGTCGCGAATATCTTCCGGCATGTCTATAAACCGGATATCCGGACTACGTTCCATGCCGGAATAGGTCGCCTTAACAAGGTCTTCAAAACTCCGGGCCTTCCCTGTACCCAGGTTATACAACCCGGAAGCCGGAAGGGCCAAAGAAAACCAATGGCAGATCTTCACAACATCCTTGACGTAAATAAAATCCCTGAGTTGCTGACCGTCCCGGAAATCGGGCCGGTGGGACTTGAACAAGTTGACATATCCCCTATCCTTTACCTGGTTGAAGGAATGAAAAATAACGCTGGCCATTCTTCCTTTATGGTATTCATTGGGGCCGTATACATTGAAGAATTTCAAACCATACCAATGTGGCGGGGTCTTCACTTGCTGCAGTGCCCATTTGTCA
This sequence comes from Chitinophagaceae bacterium, assembly GCA_025455365.1. Lineage (GTDB taxonomy): Bacteria > Bacteroidota > Bacteroidia > Chitinophagales > Chitinophagaceae > Pollutibacter. Next base: position 10,041 of record JALOMP010000016.1, read on the forward strand.
AACTCATTCTTGGACACTCCGTAGGGATTGAGCGGTTCCAGCTTGTTGACCAGGGCATGATCATCCTTATATCCAAAAGACCCGCTTCCGTACGTAGCGGCGGAGGACGCATATACCAGCGGCACCTGGTGCTGTGTACAATATTCCCAAACAGACTTGGAATAGCGGACATTGAGCCTTTCATGCACGGAGTAGTCGAACTCCGTGGTATCTGTCCGGGCGCCCAGGTGGTACACCACTTTGATCACCGGTTGCTTTTCTGAAAGCCAGCTGAACAAATCGTCCCTTTCGATCCGATGGGCGATCTGCTTTCCTTCGAGATTTGGAACCTTGTCCAGCCGCGAAAATTCATCCACCGCCAGGATGGATGATTCGCCCAGGCTGTTCAGGAATCCAACCATGCAACTGCCGATAAACCCGGCCGCACCCGTAACGATGACATATGCATTCATATAAAATGTGAACCCGCCTTTTTCGGTTAACCGATCCCGCTATCAAGCGGCTATTCTGTATGATAGGATTTCATGTGGTTCTCTATCGCCGTATCATATCGTTCTTTCCATTCACCGATGATTCCCCAGGATTGGCCGTTTATACGAATCTCATCCCGGGTTACCACGCCAACCCGCTGGCAGGGGATACCAGCCTGCAGCATGCGTTTTTCCAGTTCCACGGCCCTGTCCGGCGAAACCGAAACCAGCACACGGCTTTGGGCTTCTCCAAACCAGAATGCATCTGCACGTTCGGAAGCATTTTGCGTTGCATCAAATCCAAGGCCACCGGCTGAAGCGCTTTCGAAGAGGGTTACGAAGAGCCCGCCCTCGCTAAGGTCATGTGCGGAACGGATGGCTTTGTCCCGGATCAGCTGGAGCAATACTTTCTGCAAACTGAACTCTTTGTCCAGATCAAAATAGGGGGCCGGGGAAAACTCCACGCCGCAAATCTTATGCAGGTATTCGGAGGACGCGATATCATTGACGATTTCCCCCAGCAGGTACATTATATCCCCTTCCGATTTGAAATCGAGGGTCATGCGTTTGTCCATGTCTTCCAGGAGGCCCACCATGCCGATGGTGGGTGTTGGATACACGGCCCCTTCAGGGTTCTGGTTGTAAAAACTGACGTTGCCGCCGGTTACCGGAGTATTGAATTTCAGGCAGGCTTCGCCCATACCCTTTATCGCATGGACGAACTGGAAATATACTTCAGGATCATAGGGGTTTCCAAAGTTCAGGCAGTTGGTGACGCCAAGGGGTTCACCGCCGCTGCAGACGATATTCCGGGCAGCTTCACTCACGGCGATCATGCAACCCTTGAATGGGTCCGCATAGACATAACGGGCATTGCAATCCACCGTCATGGCCAGTCCTTTTTTCGTTCCCTTGATGGAAACAACAGGCGCGTCTGAGGGTGCATTGGTGGAACTGTTGGCGGTGCCCACCATGCTGTCGTACTGGTGGTACACCCATCGCTTGCTGGCAATATTGGGCAGGGCGATGAGCTTTTCCGCGATCGCTTTCAGATTGGATGGAACCTGGATTTTTGACGCGTCGAAGGACCTGATTTTTTCCATGTAGGCCGGTTCGCGGTATTCCCGTTCATATACCGGCGCACCACCGCCCAGTACCAGGCTTTCCGCCGGCAGTTCGGCTTCAATGGTATCATTCATGTAGAACCTGAGCATGCCATCATCCGTAACCTCGCCGATTTCTTCACAGGGCAGGTCCCATTTCTCGAATACCTTTTTCACTTCCGCTTCACGGCCTTTGTGCACGATCATCAGCATACGCTCCTGGCTTTCGCTAAGCAGGAGTTCCCATGCTTTCATATGCTGTTGCCGCTTAGGCACTTTGTCCAGGTTGATCCGCATCCCTACGCCTCCCTTTGCACTGGTTTCAGCGGTGGAACAGATGATCCCTGCCGCACCCATATCCTGCATACCCACCAAGGCTCCCGTGGGAATGACTTCCAGGCAGGCCTCCAGCAGTTTCTTCTCCTGGAAAGGGTCGCCCACCTGCACGGCAGGAAGGTCTTTTGCACTTTCTTCGGAAATGTCTGCAGACGCAAAAGACGCGCCTCCAATGCCATCCTTACCGGTGGCGGACCCTACAATAAAAACGGGATTACCGGTACCGGCGGCCGTGGCGCTGACCGTCTGGCCGGCTTTGACGATACCCACGCTCATGGCGTTGACGAGGGGGTTGGTATGATAACAGGATTCAAAATACACTTCTCCGCCCACCGTGGGCACGCCGAAACAGTTCCCATAATGGCCAATGCCATGTACGACGCCGCTCAGGAGGTGCTGGGTCTTGGCGTCTTCAATATCCCCGAATCGCAGTGAATTTAAAGCGGCAATCGGCCGCGCACCCATTGTAAATATATCACGGTGAATGCCCCCCACCCCGGTTGCCGCACCCTGGAACGGTTCAATGGCCGACGGGTGGTTATGCGACTCAATCTTAAATACCACACCCAGGCCATCGCCGATATCAGCCAGGCCAGCATTTTCTTCCCCGGCCTTAATCAACAGGCGGCCGCCTTCGCGGGGCAGGGTCTTCAGCCAACGGATGGAGTTTTTATAACTGCAGTGTTCGCTCCACATCACCGAATACGCGGCCAGCTCCGCAAAATTGGGGTTCCTTCCCAGGATGCCTTCTATCTGTTTGAACTCGTCTTCCGTTAGCCCTAATTGCCTGGCTGTGACTGCAGTCGTTTCCATAATTTATTGAGTGCCCAAAGGTAACATTCACCCACTGAAGTCTGGAAAGAAAATAAATTATGAATTTTAATAATGTTTTCTTTTTGAGTGTTTTCACGCAAAACCCAATGGGGTAAAACCGTATTTTCAAACATTTTATCGACAATGACTATTTTTTTCAAGTCAATTCCGGGAAAAGTGGCGAAAAAAATGCAGATTTGCAATTCCAAAAATTAAAACAACATGCAGTCCCTTCGTTTAAAAGCGATCGATAACCTGACAACCGGGAACACAGATGTGAACGTGGAAGGCGTCGGTAAGATCACCGCCATTTTTGGCGACAATGTATTTACCCTCAAGACCGCGCGTGATTTCCTGAGCGATGATGCGTACAAGAGCCTCCTCGCTTCCATTAAAAACGGCCAGAAGATAGACCGGAACGTAGCCAACCAGATTGCCGCCGGCATGCGCCAGTGGGCCGAAAAGAAAGGGGTCACGCACTACACGCACTGGTTCCAGCCGCTGACCGGCAGTTCTGCGGAGAAGCACGATTCCTTCTTTACCCTGAAGGGCGATGGTACTCCACTGGAACAGTTCGAAGGCGATGCACTGGTACAGCAGGAGCCAGACGCTTCTTCATTCCCCAGCGGTGGTCTTCGTGCCACTTTTGAAGCCCGCGGCTACACGGCCTGGGATCCTACATCCCCGGCTTTCATCATGCATATCGGCCAGGGACTGACCCTTTGCATACCTACCATTTTCGTTTCTTATACCGGCGAGTCCCTGGACTATAAAGCTCCCCTGTTGAAGTCCATCGACGCACTGAGCAAGGCGGCCGTGGATGTGTGCCATTATTTCGATCGCAACGTGAGTAAAGTGGTGGCTACACTGGGCTGGGAACAGGAATACTTCGTGGTTGATGAAGGTCTTGCCAACGGGCGCCCAGATCTCGTGATGACCGGTCGCACGGTATTTGGTCACACACCCGCCAAAGGGCAACAGATGGAAGACCACTATTTCGGTTCCATCCCCGAAAGGATCTATGCCTTCATGCGCGATTTCGAATATGAAGCGTATCGCCTGGGAATTCCCCTCCGCACCCGTCACAATGAAGTGGCTCCCGCGCAGTTTGAGTGCGCCCCCATTTTCGAAGAACTGAACCTGGCCGTGGACCACAACACGCTCCTGATGGATGTGATGAGCCGCGTAGCCAAGCGTCATAAACTGAAAGTGCTCCTGCACGAGAAACCCTTTGCGGGTATAAATGGTTCAGGCAAACACAATAACTGGAGCATGGCCACCGATACCGGCGTGAACCTGCTTGCCCCCGGAAAGACACCAAAGACCAACCTGATGTTCCTGGCGTTTTTCGTCAATACGATCAAAGCCGTGCATGACTATGCAGACCTCATGAGGGCATCCATCGCATCTGCGGGCAACGACCACCGTCTCGGGGCAAACGAAGCGCCCCCGGCCATCATTTCCGCTTATATCGGTCATTACCTGACCAAGGTGCTGAATGAAATCGAAAGCCGCGTGAGCGACAAATTCGACGAGCAGGATGAAGTGATGCTGAAGCTGGATATCCACAAAAGCATCCCCGAACTGCTGCTGGACAATACGGACCGCAACAGGACCTCACCCTTTGCTTTCACCGGCAATAAGTTTGAGTTCCGCGCCGTGGGATCATCCGCCAACTGCGCATTGCCCATGACCATCCTCAACACGATCATGGCCGAAACACTCTCCGCATTCAAGGCTGAGGTTGACAAACTGATCGAGAAAGGAGACAAGAAGGAAGTGGCCATCATGCAGGTGATCAAGAAATACATCAAAGCCAGCAAGAAAGTGCTGTTCGAAGGTGATGGCTACAGCGATGAATGGCAGAAGGAAGCAGCCAAGCGCGGCCTGCCCAACCTGAAAACGACGCCGGTTGCCCTTGACCCGATGATTACCGAGAAGGCCAAGAAGCTTTTTGAAAAGCATAATGTCCTCAGCCATACCGAGCTGGAAGCACGCCACGAAATCGAACTGGAGAAATACGTGAAGATCGTCCAGATTGAAGGCCGTGTGATCGGAGACCTCGCCGGAAACCATATCCTGCCCGCGGCTATCCGATACCAGAACGTCCTCATCCAGAATATCAAAGGCCTTAAGGAACTCGGCGTGAAAGCCGCATCCTACAAAGCCCAGATGGACGTGCTCAATGAAATGTCCGAGCATATCCAGAAAGTACAGGTACTCGCCTTCGAGATGACCGAGGCCAGAAAAAAAGCCAATGCACTGAGCAGCGCAAGGGCAAAGGCTGTTGCTTATTGCGACAAGGTGAAACCCTACTTTGACGAGATCCGCTACCACGTAGACAAGCTGGAACTCCTGGTGGACGACTCAGAATGGGAGCTGCCCAAGTACCGTGAGATCCTGTTCCTGCGCTAAGACACCTAACCCTAATAAAGCAAACAATCGAATAAAAAAGCCCCGGAAACGGGGCTTTTTTATTCGATTGTTCAAGGTTCGCAGTTCATGGTTCATAGTCAATGGCATGTCTATTGCAAATGGTTATTTACCATGAACTAAGAACCATGAACCTACTTCATGTCAAAGGACTCCATGAACTTGGTAGTGAAATTGCCCTTGATGAAGTTTTCATTGCGCATCAGTTGCTGGTGGAAAGGAATGGTGGTCTTTACACCTTCAATTACATATTCACTGAGCGCCCTGCTCATGGTGTTGATTGCTTCCTCCCGGGTACGCGCAACCGCAATAATCTTGGCGATCATGGAATCATAGTACGGCGGGATGACATACCCGGCATAAACGTGGGAATCGATACGGATCCCGTGCCCCCCCGGCTGGTGCAGGACGGTTATTTTCCCGGGACTGGGGCGGAAATCATGATAGGGATCCTCCGCATTGATCCGGCACTCAATGGCATGCATGCTGGGGAAATAGTTCTGGCCTGATATCGGTTCGCCGGCGGCGATCTTAATCTGTTCCTTGATAAGGTCGAAATTTGTCACCTCTTCCGTAACGCAGTGTTCTACCTGGATCCTGGTATTCATCTCCATGAAGTAGAAATTGCGGTGTTTGTCCACCAGGAACTCAATGGTCCCCACACTTTCGTAGTTGATGGCGCTGGCTGCTTTGACGGCAGCGGCCCCCATCTTTTCCCGAAGTTCGTCCGTCATAAACGGAGAAGGCGACTCCTCCACCAGTTTCTGGTGGCGGCGCTGGATGGAACAGTCGCGCTCACTGAGGTGACAGACCGTCCCATAGCGGTCGCCCGCTACCTGGATTTCAATATGCCTCGGCTCTTCCACGAATTTTTCCATGTAGATGCCGTCATTTTTAAAAGAGGCGCCGGCCTCCATTTTGGCCGTATCGTACGCTTTTTCCAGTTCCGATTCTTCCCAGACGACGCGCATGCCCTTGCCTCCGCCACCGGCGGTGGCTTTCAGGATCACCGGGAAACCAATTTCTTTCGCGAGGCCCTTGGCCTGGTCCACACTTTCAAGCAAACCGCCGCTGCCAGGCACTACGGGAACACCTGCCTTGATCATGGTTTCCTTGGCTGTTATCTTATCGCCCATCGCCCGGATCTGGTCTGGTGTTGGACCGATGAACTTGATCCCGGATTCCCCGCATATTTCTGCGAACTTGGCATTTTCCGCCAGGAATCCATATCCCGGGTGAATGGCGTCTGCGTTGGTGATTTCCGCCGCAGCCATCAGGTGTGGGATATTCAGGTATGAATCCGCGCTGGAAGGTTTACCGATGCATACCGCCTCATCCGCAAAACGCACATGAAGACTATCTTTATCAGCCGTTGAATACACGGCCACCGTCCTGATGCCCATTTCCCGGCAGGTGCGTATCACCCTCAGGGCGATCTCCCCACGGTTGGCGATCAGTATCTTTTTAAATTGAACCTTGGAATCTTTAGTCATGCAAACTGTTTGTGTGACAATAGCGGGCGGGGCGCCCGGGGTGTCACCGGTTTCTCAGGAAGGGTTTACGAGGAAAAGGGGCTGGTCGTATTCCACCGGGGTGGCATCGTCCACCAGGACCTTGACAATCTTACCGGAAACTTCACTTTCGATCTCATTGAAAAGCTTCATGGCTTCTATGATGCAAACCACTTTACCCACCTGGATCTCATCGCCCACCTCCGCAAAAATGGGTTTGTCCGGTGAAGGACGGCGGTAAAAAGTTCCGATCATGGGGCTCTTGATCGTCACCAGGTTTTCCTCTTTCGCAGGAGCCTTGGCTGGCTGTTCCGCAGGGGCCGCGGGAGTTTGCGCAGCATAGGCTGCTGCCGGCATGGGGGCGGCATGAAGAACCGGTGCCGCTGCCGCTGGGGCCGCTACCGTTATTACTTTATCTTCCTTTTGGCGGATGGTTATTTTGAAATCCTTCTGCTCGATGGTGAGTTCGCTGATATTGGACTTGTTTATGGATTTGATGAGATCCTGTATTTGTTTGAAATCCATGGAAGGTTTTTTAAATGGATGGGAGGGGTTGCTTAAGAAGTCCTAAGATAGGAATCTTTCATAATCAAAAAAGATTCATTTTGACCTGATTTTGAACAGAAAAAGGGCAAAAAAACCAATTTTTGCCCTTTTTTTTCAAAAAATGGGGGAGATTATTATTTTACCCGTTCAATGTACTCACCCGTGGAAGTGTTGATCCGGATCATGTCCCCTTCGTTCACAAAGAGGGGTACCATCACGGTGGCGCCTGTTTCAATGGTGGCTGCCTTGAGGGTTCTCGTTGCGGTATCACCCCTTACCCCGGGTTCAGAATAGGTTACCTGGAATACTACTTTATCGGGCAGCTCGACGCTCATCGGCAGTTCGGTTTCCGTGTTGAAAAGAACGGAGACTTCCTGTCCTTCCTTGAGGAACTGGGGGGCATCCACCATATTCTCATTAACCGCAACCTGCTCGAAGGTTTCGTTGTCCATGAAATTGAATCCTGTATCGTCCTTATAGAGGAACTGGTAGTTTTTCCGCTCCACGCGCACCGGGTAGATGGTTTCACCAGAGTTCCAGGTCTTTTCAATGGTGCGATTGTTGTCCACGCCCTTCAGTTTGGCCCAAACCTTGGCGGCCGCCCGGGCGGTCTTGTTCTCCCCATACTCCACAACCGTATACAGGCTCCCGTCGAGTTTAATGATCAGGCCCCTGCTTATATCTGCTGTATTTGCCATAACATAGTTTTTGAAGAAATCCGGAACGTTCAACCCGGAAAGGCCGCAAAACTAAGGCAAAAAGGCAAATTCAATGCTTAAAAGTTTTTGAAGGATGCCCCCCTGCAACTACCTTTGCCCCACCCTGAAAACAACCGGCAACGATGCCGGAGGCCCAGGCCTTTCGCTGTCAACCATTTCTTCACGCCATAAATTTCTTTTACACATGAAAGTTACCGTAGTAGGTGCCGGTGCCGTGGGAGCCACTTGTGCCGACAATATTGCCCGTGCCGCCATTTGCCAGGACCTGGTTTTGCTGGACATCAAGGAAGGCCTTGCGGAAGGCAAAGCGCAGGATATGATGCAAACCGCAGCCCTGCTTGGCTTTGATACCCGGATAACGGGCAGCACCAATGATTACAGTAAAACCGCAGGGTCAGACGTGGTGGTCATTACCTCCGGCATCCCACGCAAGCCGGGTATGACTCGGGAGGAACTGATCGGCACCAATGCCGGCATCGTAAAAGGTGTTTGTGAAAATATCCTGAAATATTCCCCGGATGCGATCATCATCGTGATCTCCAACCCGATGGATACCATGACATACCTGGCCCTGCAATCCACCGGGCTTCCCAAAAACCGAATCATCGGCATGGGCGGAACCCTGGACAGCAGCCGCTTCAAGTACCAGCTCAGCCAACAACTGGGCTGCAGTGCAGGGGACCTGAACGCCCTTGTAATTGGCGGACATGGAGATACCACCATGATTCCCCTGATTCGCTTTGCTACCTGGAACAGCGTGCCTGTCACCCAATTCCTGGATGCCGATAAACAGAAACAGATTGTTGCGGATACGATGGTAGGCGGCGCCACCCTTACCAAACTGATCGGCACATCCGCCTGGTATGCACCCGGCGCCGCAGGAGCAGCATTGGTAAAAAGCATCCTCCGCGACGAGAAGAAACTCTTCACCTGCTGCGTTTCCCTCAATGGCGAGTATGGCCAGAGCGATATATGCCTGGGCGTACCCGTGGTGGTTGGTCGAAACGGTTGGGAAAAGATCATCGACTTCCCCCTCAATGAATCGGAAAAAGACCTGTTCGGCAAAAGTGCCGATGCCGTCCGGTCAATGAATGAAGTTCTCAAGACCTTGTGATACAATACATCTGAAATGTTCAAGCCCGGAACACCAAGTTCCGGGCTTTTTTTTCATACTTAACGCCCGGTTCGATCGTTATAAAGGCATAATCCGCCACCCATGACCAAGTATCTCGACTCACCGTTGAAGATTACCGGTATACTCCTGACTTTTGCTGGAATTTCCCTTCGTTTTTTTACGTATCATCCCTCACTTCCTGAAAGTTTTTCCATTACCCTGATGGGGATTCTCATGTTGCTGACAGCCTGGATGATTACGCGTTCCAGCCTTAGCCGGAAATACCGGAATCTCG
>JALOMP010000196.1 GCA_025455365.1 Chitinophagaceae bacterium
ATGCGCCGCAGGTGGTGCGGCCCTTCCCGGTACTCACCAGTTTGGGCTCAAATTTCTCATCGGCGGACTTGGGAACCCTGCCGATATACATCTGGTCGCACTGGATGCCTTCCCTGGGATTGGTCTTCTGGAAAATGAGCCACTCGCCGTCAAAGCTGAAATAGGCCTCTGCATTATCGCCCCCGAAAGTCAGCTGCCGGACATTGCGCAGATGCGATTCATCCGGGTACAGGACCGTGTCCGTGGCCGCCGGCCGAAGGCTGTTGAAAACATCAACGGTTTCCTTCTCTGCAGTGAAAAGGAATCCTGCCAGGGGCAGGATGGAGGCAAACAAAAGATGGCGAAAGGATGTCATAGTCGTTTAGTGATTGGCCGCAAAGTTACCCGGAGGGACTACTGCCATTGTCAGAAATTTGTCACAGTTTCGGTCTTTCTCTCCTTAATTTCGCGCATGAATAAGACCTTTTCCTGGTTTCCGGTCGTTTTATGCTGTATTTGCCTGTCCTGCGGCCAGGAAAGTGGCAAAAGCAGTAGTTCCGTGTCCACCGGCACCGACTCCCTCGCCCTGCTTCGGCAAAAAGTAGCAGAATTCCCTGATTCCCTGGAACCGAGGGCCTTTCTTTCCCAATGGCTGGAACGAAACGAGGGCGCGGATGCCGCCCTGCAACCCATCCTGGAAGGCATTACCCGGGACAGCACAACCCCGTTCCTGTACAACCGAAAAGCCATGTTGATGCTGGCCAAAAAAGACACCGCCGCGGCCATCCGCGACCTGCTAAAGTCCCTCAGCCTGCAACCAGAACAGACGGATGTGCACCTGGAGCTGGGATTCCTCTACGCTTCACAGGGAAACAAAGGGGCCCTGGTGGTGGCGGAATTCCTGCTGAGCCAGGCGGAAGAGCCATTGCTCAAATCGCAGGCCCGTTATATGAAAGGAATCTATTATGCCAATGCGGGTATGAAAACGGATGCCATGGCGATGTTCAATGAAATCATCCTGAACGACTATACGTTCCTCGACGCGTACATCGAAAAAGGCATCCTGCAGTATAACGACAAAAAATATGCTGATGCCCTGAAAACCTTCGACAAATCAATCGCCGTATCAAACACCCATGCGGAATCTTACCTTTGGGCCGCAAAATGCCTGGAAGCCCTGGGACGCAAAGCGGAAGCGCTTGATTTCTACAAGAAAACAGTTGGGTTCAATGCAGGTCTCCAGGAAGCAGAAGAAGGCGTGACCAGGCTGGAAAAGTGAAAAGTGAAAAGTGAGAAGTGAAAAGTGACTAATTTTACACCTTTCACTTTTTACTTTTAACATTTCACTTCTCACTTTTACAATGCCCCTCATCGCTCCCTCCCTGCTTGCCGCAAATTTCCTCAGACTGGAAGAAGAATCCCGCATGCTCAATGAGAGTGAAGCCGACTGGTTCCACCTGGACGTGATGGACGGAAGGTTCGTACCCAATATCAGTTTTGGCTTACCCGTTATCAGCGCCATCCGCAAAGCCACCAGCAAGGTCTGCGACGTACACCTGATGATTGAAGAGCCGGAAAAATATGCCGAAGAATTCAAACGGGCAGGGGCGGACATTCTTTCCGTGCACTTTGAAGCCTGCCGTCACCTGCACCGGAACATCCAGCAGATCAAATCACTCGGCATGAAAGCCGGGGTGGCCATCAATCCACATACGCCCGTGGAATCCCTGTATGATATCCTGGACCAGATCGACCTGGTATGCATGATGAGCGTAAATCCCGGCTTTGGCGGACAGAAATTCATCCCCAAAACCATCGACCGGATCCGGACCCTGCGTGGTGCGATCAACCAGGCCGGCCTGGACGTGCTGATTGAAATCGATGGCGGTGTAACCCTTGAAAATGCCGGGGCAATTGTAGCCGCCGGAGCCGATGTGCTGGTGGCGGGGAATACCGTGTTCGCATCCCCCGATCCGAAAGCAACGATACGCCTGCTTAAAGAAATCGGAAATAAATGAGGTGAGAGGTGAGAGGTGAGAGGTGAGAGGTGGGAGGTGAGAGGTGACCGTCAACCGTCAACTGTCAACCAACAACTACTTCTTCAACGAAATCCTCACCAGCCAGGGATCGGCCGTAATATATACATGCGTTTGATCCGCATCAAATGCAACGTTTGAGCAGAGCTGTCCCACCCGTATTCTGCCCAGGGGCTTGCCTTCCGCCGAAAATACCCATACCCCGCCAGGCCCGGTTGCATAGATTGTACCGTTTCGATGCACTTTCATGCCATCGGGTGCGCCGGGATCCTTGACCTCGCTGGCATCGTAAAAAATTTTCCCGTTCCCTACCCCGCCGCCTTCCATGACGTCGTACACCATCCATATCTTGTTGACATCAGAATTGGCCACATAGAGTTTTTTCTCATCAGGCGAAAAAGCGATGCCATTGGGACGACTCAGTTCCTTCGTCAACAATTCCACGGAACCATCGGTCTTTAACCGGTAGACGCCCTGGTAGGGAATTTCCTTGGACGAATCCTCCATGTTTTTCACCAGGCCGTAGGGAGGATCCGTAAAATACAAATCACCACTGCTGTGGTAGACGGCATCGTTCGGGCTGTTAAGCCTTTTTCCCTCAAATCTATCCGCCAGGGTAACAAAAACCGGGGCAGGTTTGTCCAGCGGCGCGTCCATGCGCGCCATGCGGCGGTCGCCATGCTGGCACATGACCAATCGCCCCTGTTTATCGAGCAACAGTCCGTTGGCGCCGGGCTCCCCGCCACGTTCTACCGTTCCCGTATAACCGCTGGGATGCAGGTAGGTTTCCAGTCCGCCTGCTTCGCTCCATTTCATGATCTTATTGGGCGGGATATCCGAGAACAACAGGTACTGACCCTGCTCCACCCACAGCGGCCCCTCGCTCCAGGTGAATCCTTCTGCCAGGATCTCAATGCCCTTTGAACTGTCCACGAGGCTGAGCATGTCCGGATCCATCACGTCGAAAGAACCCGTCCGGGCGTATGTTTTTTCCATTTGCATGGTTTGCTTGTTTGGGGCGTCACAGGAAAGAAAGAACAGGCAAGATAAAAAGGCTATACATCTGACTGACATGGCATCGGTGTGTTTCATTGAAAATAAGAAATATGGAAGGAATCGCCCAACGGAGAAAACCGTGATAATTTCATACCTTCTGTATTCATACGATAAACCATGTTCCGCATCAGCCTCTTTGCTTTCCTGGTATACTTTTCCAGCCTGCTTCCAGTACAGGGCCAAACCGGTTCCACCCAGATCTCCTGGGACGAATGGGGTGTTCCGCATATATATGCTCAAACGGATGAAGAACTTTTTTACCTGGAGGGATGGGCACAAATGGAGCTCCACGCCAACCTCATTGTGGAACTCTACGGACGTTCGAGGGGCAGGGCTTCGGAGTATTGGGGCAAAGAAAAAGTAGACAATGATATCATGGTACACACCCTTGGGTTCCCGGAACTGGCCAGGGACTGGACGGCGAAACAGGATCCTGCCTACAAAAAATTGCTGTCCGCCTTTGTCCGTGGTTTGAATGACTATGTGAAAGCACACCCGGAATCCGTCAAACCGGAGAACAGGGCGATCCTGCCCCTGGATGAGGTAGACGTAAACCAGCATCTCTGTTTCGTGGTATTCGCCCGCTTCGTGGGCGGGGAAGACCTGGGCGTCAGCCAGAAGTATCGCGACCTCGGTTCAAATGCCTATGCCGTGGCACCCGCGCGTTCGGCAAGCGGAAAAGCCATGCTGGTGCAGAACCCACACCTGCCCTGGCACGGAGAATACCTGTTCACCGAAATGCACCTCAATAAACCCGGCTTAAACCTGTATGGGTCAACCTTGGTTGGATTTCCGGGTATCGCCATCGGTTTCAATGAACACCTTGGATGGACGCATACCAACAACACCATCGATAATGCAGACACCTATCTCCTGCAGTTGAAGGACGGTGGGTACCTGCTCGACGGGGAGCGGCAGGAATTCATCAAAACCACTAAAACGATCAGGGTCAAGGATTCCACCGGCAAGCTGAACGATCAGTCCATCGATATTTACAAGTCCCGTCACGGGCCCCTGGTGAAAATGGGCAGCGGGAAAGCACTGGCTATCCGCATGGTGGGCATGGACCGCCCGAATATCGGCTACCAGTGGTGGAAAATGGCCACATCGAAAAATTTCGGCGAATTTGAAACGGCCCTCAAGATGGCCCAGATTCCTTTTTGGAATGTCATGTACGCCGATAAACAGGGAAATATTTTTTACCTCTTCAATGGCCTCGTACCCAAACGCGGCGAGGATTCATGGAGATACTGGAACAGGGTGATCCCCGGCGGAAAGTCGGCCGATATATGGACCGAGGTTCACCCGTATGCGGACCTCCCAAAAGTGAAGAATCCGTCCCAGGGCTGGCTGCAGAATGCCAACGATCCGCCCTGGACTTCCACCCTGCCGATGGCGCTAAAACGTACTGAATATCCCGGGTATATGGCGCCCAGTTTCATGCATCTCCGAGCGCAACGCTCCGCCGGGATGCTGCAGGATGACCCGTCCATCACGTTTGAAGAGCTGGCTGCCTATAAACTGTCTACCCGCCTGGAACTGGCCGATCGCATCCTGGATGACTTGTTCATGGCCATTGATCAATATGGTACGGACATCGGTAAGGAAGCCAAGGAGGTCCTCAGCCGCTGGGACCGGCAGGCTGAATCCGGCAGTACAGGCATGCTGTTATTTTACGAGTGGGCAACCGCGATGAACCCGTACAACGAAAGCATGTTCGCGGTTAAGTGGGATGAAACCAAACCCCGTACGACGCCGGACGGCTTGTACAATCCAAAATATGCTGTTCAGGCACTGGAAAAGGTAGCCGCGAAAATCAAGGCCACCTATGGCAGCCTGTCGGTTCCCTGGGGCGATGTGTACCGTATCAATACGATTCCACAGGAACTTCCAGGCAACGGGGCGGATGGATCCCTCGGCATTTTCAGGGTTGCCTGGTCAAGGAGCGATGGCGGTAAAAAAGCCATCATCAATGGAGGCGATTCATGGGTGGGTATCATTGAATTCGCGGATATCATCAGGGCGAAGGTCCTGTTGAGTTATGGCAATTCCACCCAGGAGGGTTCACCACACAATGGGGACCAGCTAAAATTGTTTTCCGAAAAAAAGCTCCGGGACGCGCATTTCTACAAGCGAGACGTGGATACGAACCGCAAGCGTTTGGAGGTTTTCAAGAATGGCAAATACCTCGGCGACCGATAGACCCGATGACATACAGGTCATTGTATTTCAGTAATATTGGGCTCGAATTGACGTTATCCCACCAATGCTGAAACACCTGCTGATTTCCATTTTCTTCTCTTTGTTCCTGCTGCCAGTTGTGGCACAGAAAAAGACGGCCACGGTGGCCGGGCGGGTGGTGGATGAGAACGACCAGCCGCTGTCCAAGGTCACCATCATCATCCTGGGTCGGCAGAGCGGACAGGCCAGTTCCGACTCCGGTACATTCCAGGTGCGCGTACCGGCCGACAAAGCCTTTGCCCTCGTCTTCAGCTATGCCGGGTACCGCACGGAACAACGGAACTTCTACCTCAGCGAAGGGGAAGCGGAGCGCGTCATTATCCGCATGGAGAAGACCAGTAAAACCCTGGAAGAAGTAGTTGTCAGTTCCCAGCCGGAACGAAGGGAAACGGGGCTGGTAAGGGTCAACCCGCGAAACGCACTCGTCATCCCCTCCACCATCGGTGGCGTCGAAAGCCTGATCAAGATCTTCGTCGGCAGCAACAACGAACTGACCTCACAGTATTCCGTGCGCGGCGG
>JALOMP010000197.1 GCA_025455365.1 Chitinophagaceae bacterium
CCTGTCATCAGGTCTCAATGAACCGTTGGAACTGGACATGCTTCCGAACGGTGATGTGCTGTTCATCGAGCGGGGCGGGGCAATCAAGATCTACGACCAGCAAAAAGCAGCAACGACGTTGGTAGACAGCATTGCTATCAGGCATGGATACACGAATGACATGGGCGAATACAAGATAACGGAGGAAGGTTTGTACGGTCTGCAGGTGGATCCCGGTTTTGAACAAAACCATTTCATCTACTTGTATTATTCGCCGGCGGAAAGTCCCGGCGTGAATACATTGGTGCGTTTCGAATTCAGGGATGGCAAACTGCTGCGGTCATCTAAAAAAGTTATCCTCGAAGTGCCCGTAGAGCGTGAACTCGGCTGGCTCACCGGCGGCAGCATTGCCTTTGATGGGAAAGGAAACCTGTACCTGGGCGTTGGTTCGGACACCGACTTCGGCGAGGAAGCGGAATACAGTCCCGCTGATGAGCGTCCCGGCCGCAGCCGCTTTGACGCCCAGCGGACAGCGGGAAATACCAACGACCTCCGCGGTCATATCCTGCGCATCCATCCCGAACCGGACGGCTCTTATACCATCCCTGCAGGCAACCTCTTCCCCAAGGGCATGCCGAAGACGCGCCCCGAAATTTATGCGATGGGTAACCGAAATCCACATCGCCTCCAGGTGGACAGGAAAACCGGCTATCTCTACTGGGGCAATGTAGGACCGGATGCCGGCAAGGACTCCGCCCTGCTCGGACCGCAGGGTTACGATGAATTCAACCAGGCGAAAGAGGCCGGCAATTTCGGCTGGCCCTATTTTACCGCCAATAACATCCCCTATGTGGATTATGATTTTGCTACCCATACCAGTGGCGCAAAGTATGATCCCAACAAGCCGGTCAACCCATCGCCCAACAACACCGGCTTGACAGCGTTGCCACCCGCCAGCCCCGCGTTCATCTGGTATGCGCATGCCGAATCGAAAGAATTTCCCCTGCTCGGCAGTGGCGGGCAGATCGCCATGCCTGGCCCTGTTTTTTACAGCGAGGATTTCAAAACGGCGAAGCGATCTTTCCCCGCGTATTACAACGGGAAATTGCTGATCTACGATGGCATACGCGGATGGATCATGGCCGTGACGATGGACAGGGACGGCAATTATGCAGGCATGGAACCATTCATGGGCAGCCACAAATTCAATATGCCGATGGACATGGCTTTTGGAAAAGACGGCGATTTGTATCTCCTGCAATATGGAAGGGGCGAACCCGAGGCCAGTCTCCTGCGCATTGAGTACACGGCCGGAAACCGGAAACCGGTACCGCATATCGCCGCCGAAAAGACCCAGGGCGCCGTACCCTTTACCACTCGTTTCAGTGCCAAAGGAACCGTGGACGATGACCGGGATGCGCTGACTTACCAGTGGAATGTGAAATCGCCGCAAGGCAAATCGCTCAAAACATTCAGCACGACCGATATCGATTTTACATTTGATCAGCCGGGCGAGTACCAGGTTGAACTGATGGTGAACGACGGCCATGGCGGCACATCCACCACCCGCACGAAGGTGCAGGCAGGCAATGAGCCACCCCAACTGTCATTGGCCATCACCCGCGGCAATACAAGTCTGTTTACGCCTGGTAAGGACTTCGCTTATGCTGTGACCGTTAGCGACCACGAAGACGGCTCCACCGAATCGGGCGCTGTCACGCCGAATGCCGTTCGGGTTACAATGGAGTACCTGCCGGGTGGATACGACCAGGAATTGATGGCGGCGGCGAAACAGTCGCGCGAAGACTATTCCGCTTTTTCCCTCGGCAAAAGCCTGGTGGAAAAAAGCGATTGCAAGTCTTGCCATTCGCTCGACAAGAAGACCGTCGGGCCGGCATTTATGGATGTTGCCAATAGGTATCAGAACGACCCACAGGCGCCTCAGTACCTGTCCAGGAAAATCAGGGAAGGCGGTAAAGGTGTTTGGGGCGATATGATGATGGTGGCGCACCCGCTCCCCGAAAAGGATGTGGCGGAAATGGTGCGGTATATCCTGGGACTGGCCCAGCAACCCGCCCGGGCCCTGCCGCTGAAAGGCAGCTATATAACCACGATTCCGAAAGGGCAACCAGACCAGGGCGTGTACCTCCTGCGTGCATCCTATACCGATAGAGGGGCGAATGGCATCCCCGGCATCCGTACCGAGCAGGTCCTGGTGCTTCGCAATGCAGTCAATATTCCCGCCGCCGCCTGCGACGAATCCAGGGACATCCAAAAATACGATGAACTATCATCAGGCATCAATTGGCGGATTGCCCAGAAAAGCGGGGCATACATAGCTTTCAAAGGTATCGACCTGTCTGGCATCGGGGCGATGACGCTTATGGGCGTGGCACCATCCAATTGGGGCCTAGTGGGTGGCCAGGTGGAACTGCGGATCGGTTCGCCGGAGGGGGCCTTGATTGGTCGTTCAGGATACATCGTACCCGGTCCTACGCAAGCACCCATGCCGGCCGCATACCTGGTACCGATCAAACCACAGGCCGGCCGGCATGATCTGTATTTCGTCTGTACGAACGACAAGGCCGCCAAGGGGCAGGACCTGTTCATGCTGAGCCAGGTGAAGTTCCAGATGGGTGCCGGGAAGTAATAAATTATTTTTGCCAAATCGATATACCCCATGTCTACAGCAGTAAGAAACGCAGCAAGGTTTGTACTGTATACCTATGCCATCAGCTGGCTGCTTTGGTTGCCGGCGATTTTGCAGTCGCGCTCGGGAAAAGGCATTGATTCGGCCTGGTACGTGATCGGCATTGGGTCAACATAACCTGGTTCGACGGGCCGGCCCCGGTGATCGCGGAGCCCTCTAGCATTCCGCTTCGTTTTCTGTCGATACTCGTCATGGGTGGACCCTTGATCGAGGAAATTGGCTGGCGCGGATACCTGCAGCCCAGGGTCAATGAGCGATACCGGGTTATCATGGCGGGATTGATCGTTGGCGTCATCTGGGCGATCTGGCATTTCCCGCTTTTCCTGGTCAGGGAAATGTTCCACCACAACCTTCCGCTGGACCAGTTTTTCATTACGGCCGTGCTGATGTCCGTGATCATGAACTTTTTCCTGGTCAAAGCCCAAAGCGGTATCTGGCCTGCGCTGGTCCTGCATACCTTCATGAACCTGACCCAGGAACTGACACCTCTCTTCAACGATCAGGGGCATAATCTCTGGATCATCACCAATGGGGTCTTGCTGGTGGTGGTTATCTATATGATCTTCATACAAGCAAGGAAGCAGAACCCTGACTGACATTTAGCGTTTTTCAGCCGCCTTCTCCATCACGTCCAGCCGCGCCTTCCGTTCATCGGGAACGGCAGATGCCGATCCATCGGTTTTGAACTCGAAGACTTCGTTCTTTTTGGGATCGAATACGGGCCATTTCGGTAGTCCGTTACCGTTAGGATCGCCTGTCCGGGCGAAGTTCGCCCAGTAAGTATTCATCATCTTTGCCACGGCATGGTCCTTGGGCGGCAGGGGGGCTCCGTTTCGGCCCCGGAGATTGTCGAACACATAGCCGATTTCGGATGCATGAGAGGCGCCGTAACGCATCCACTGGCGGGCTGAATCGGAGACATAGGAGAAAAGGTACAGGTATGCCGGGGTGCCCTTGGCCACGAACGCCCTTGAGGTGAAACGTGCCGGCTCGGCCCAGACCTTGTCCGTGTTCACCAGCGTCAGCATCTTCGCGAATTCCGTGTTGCCATCGGGATCGTAGGCCGCAACCATTTCATCCTTTACGCTTTCAAACTGCTTCAGCAGTTCTTCTTTGGAACGGGCATTGACAAAGCCGCCCGGCACTTCGGCGCTGTTCGACCCAATGATGATGGCCACGCGGGGTTGACGCCCGGCCTTGTAGGCAGACTCCGCCGTTTCCGTGACGAACTGACCGTCGAGAATGGGCCCCGAATACGTTGGCGGACCGCCCTGCCCGGCTGTTTCCTGTCCCCCGTCCACGATCTCGGCAGCGCTGAGCGCGCGCAATTTAGCCAGCGCCGCCGCATCAATGCCTTCAATTTTGTATCGCTTCGCGAAGTTAACGCCGATGGTTTCGGCCGACACCGGGTAATGCGGACTGGCATTTTCCCGGTTGATGGGCCGGCCTGTAAGCACGCCATCCCGGCCGCCGCCGGACTCGATAATTGCCTTTTGGAAAAGACCTTTTGCAGCGGGAATGGTCAGGAGAGAATGCACGGAGACCCCGCCCGCGGACTCCCCGAATATGGTTACGTTTTTCGGATCACCACCGAAGGCTTTGATGTTTTGCTGCACCCAGCGAAGCGCCGCCACCTGGTCCATATACGCATAGTTACCCTTCGGCTCCCTGGGATTTTCCTGGCTCAGTGCAGGGAAGGCAAAAAAGCCGAGGCGTCCCAAACGATAGTTGATCGATACCAGGATCACGCCCTGTTTCGTAAAGGGAGCAGCGGTGTATTCGCCCTGTGATCCGCTGCCAAACACGAAAGCCCCACCGTGAATCCAGACCATGACGGGCAGCTTTGATTTCGGCGTGGCCGAAGCAGGCGTCCACACATTGAGAAACAAACAATCTTCGGAGGAATTTGCGGACATCCCACCATCACGGGAACGCCCGGCCTGGGGGCAGTCGGCACAGTACTTGACCGCCTCTCTAACGCCCGTCCAGGGGGCCAGGGGTTGCGGCGGGCGCCAGCGATTGGCACCAACTGGTGGTGCGGCATACGGAATACCCTTGAACATGGAAACATCTCCCACGGTTATGCCGCGTACGATGCCGGATGCCGTTTTAATTTCAGGTCCAGTAGCCTGTTGAACCGCCTGTTGCGCCTGTAATCCACAAGCGATCAGGAGCAATGCAATGCCCGCCGTTATTTTATGCATGGTGATCTCTTTTTTCTATTTTCATTTGACCAATTCGAGTTTCCTCAACCATTTCTGTATATCAACCTGTACCTGTTTTTCTTTTTCGCCCTCCATCACAAATAAGATCCCGTCCCTTTCCTCGCCGCCCCTGGTGGAAAATCCCTCCAGGACGGTGCTGTTCGGGCACATGTCTTTAACCGTCTGAAAACTGCTGCCCGGCCCATAGCCGCCGTTTGTGTTGAAGGGTACGATGGTTTTGCCGCGCAGGTCGTATTGCTTTAAGAAGCTTTTCACGGGCGGAGGCAACTGCATGCCCCACGTGGGAAATCCAAGGAAAATGACATCATATCGATGTATACTGTCGATCTTTGTTTTTAAGGGCGGCAGGAAACCCGTCTCATTCTCTTTGACAACCTGGCCCACAATCGCCCGGTAGTTTTCCGGGTAGGGCGTTTCAAGTTCCAGCGCTACCAGTCTTCCGCCCACATATTTCTGGATGATCCCGGCTACTGCCTTTGTATTGTTCGTTCTCGAGAGGTACACAATCAATACTTTACCCGGATCTGTGGTTGCATGGGTTGTACCAACGGTATCGCCCACTGCAGCAGAAGAACAGGCAGCGTACACAAATACAAAGGTCAACAGCAAGTACGTCATCGATGCAAATTAGGTTCCCGGGAATCAGGGGCCTGCCTCAGCTTGAAAATCGAGACTGCGTAGGTCAGGGTTTTTTTGCCAGGTCATTGATAAATGGCTGGTTATAGAATCGCTTGCCCGTGTTTTTATACAACGCATTTGCTACGGCGCCAAAGACCGGCGGAAAGGGAGGTTCGCCCAAACCGGTTGGATCAATGTCGTTTTCCACAAAACTGACTTCGATCTTTTTGGGCGCTTCCCTGAATCGTATCATTCTATATTGATGGAAGTTTTTTTGCTCAGCAACACCATCTTTATGTGTTAGAGCTCCATATAAAGCATTTCCGATTCCATCCACCACGGCGCCCTGCACCATATTGATAGCCGCATCCGGGTTAATGACAACGCCGCAATCAACCGCGCTGAAAACGCGTTCTATATAGGGTTGGCCATCTTTTTTTACGATGTCCACCACATGCGCCGCATACGAGTTGTGGCAAAAATAGGCCGCTACCCCCCGGCTGAATTTCTTGTTCTCCGCACTATTCCACCCCGATTTTTCTTTCACCAATTTTAATACGCCTGCATACCTGTCTGCATCATACTCATTGTTTTTGCCCACCGGGTTTTCCTTGGCCCTCTTCAGCAATTCGAGCCTGAAATCTATCGGATCCTTGCCCATCATTTCAGCCAGCTCATCCAGGAACGACTGTTCAGCCGCTGCATTGAAATTTGATCGCGGCGCTCTGAATGCGCCAATGGTAATATTGGATGGTATTTCCCAGCCCTCTGCCAGGTAGTTGTCTATGGCGCCTGCGGGAAACCTGTTTGCATGAATGGCATTTTCAGGAATACCGCCACCCTTGACATGAAAGGCGATTAAATTTTTATTCGCATCCAGGGCAGCACGATAGGTAGCGGTGTACATGGGGCGATAGATGCCGTAAGTCATGTCATCTTCTCGACTGTATACCAGTTTGACGGGGGCTTTTAATTTCCTGGAGATAAGCCCGGCTTCCGCAAGGTAATGCCCGTACGCCCGGAGGCCGAAACCTCCACCCATCCGGGTCATTTGAATTTCAATTTTATCGGCCGGAAGATTCAAAATTTTTGCCAGGGTAGGCTCTATCCAGCCCGGTGCCTGGTGAGGACCCACAAACAAGGCTTTCTCATCTGTTACATGGGCAAAGTAATTCATTGGCTCCATGCAATTGTGCGCCAGGAACGGGGCCGTATAGGTACGCTCTAAAATTTTGGCCGCATTTTTAAAGGCGGTTTCCGGGTCGCCGTCTTTCCGTAATTCCTTCGCAGGCAACTTTGCGTATTCGGCCATTTTGGCCATTTGTGTTTTTGTGCTTTCAAGCGCTCCCGGAATGACAACCTCTCTCTTTCCGCCCCTGCCTGCCATCGTTTCTTTGATATCACCGGCCGGTTCCCAGTTTACTTTCAGTTTCTTACGGGCATTCATCACTTCCCAGGTGGTATTGCCCGCCACCACGAGTAAATCGTTGAAGGTACGGGTGTCGAATCCGCCCTGTTCGAACCCATCCGGGTACAGTGTCAGCGTAAAAACATCTTTGATGCCCGGCATTTTCAGGGTTTCGGATGCATCAAAAGACTTCAGTTTCATCCCAAAGGCCGGTGGATGTACAATCATGGCAATCAGCATGCCCTCCTGCGTATAATCCAATGCAAACAGCGGTTTGCCGGTGACTATTTTCTTCCCTTCCACATTTTTCCTGGAGCTCCGTATGATATTGAAAGCCTTTACATCTTTCAGCTTAACGCCCTTCGGTATGGGAAGGCCGGCGGCTTTGGAGGCAAACTCGCCATACTTCCCTGACTTGCCACTCTTCTCATGATAGAGCATGCCGGCTTTTGTGGTTAGTTCTTCCACGGGTACGCCCCAGGTTTGCGCGGCGGCCTCCTTCAACATTTGGCGGGCGGCTGCGCCTGCTTCGCGGAGTGGTCTCCAGTACATTCGCACGGAATTGCTACCGCCGGTAAATTGAGGCCCTAACTTCACATTGTCGTGCGGACCCATTTCCACCGTCACTTTGTCCCAGTCCACATCCAGTTCTTCCGCTACGATCATCGGCAGCGAGGTCATCACGTTCTGTCCAAATTCCGGGTTGGGATTGAGGATTTTTATCATGTTGTCCGGGGTAATTTTGATATAGCCGGTCAATTCATGCCACTGGTCCGGAAGATCAGCGTCAAAGAATTTATCCCCGGCACTCAATTTCGCCATGCCGGTGAAGCTGATCATGAAGCCGCCGCCCGCAAGCAATGATGATTTGAGAAAGGCACGCCTGCTATTCGAAGCTTTACTATTTTCCATCTGTTTTCTTTTTAAAGTGAATGGTGGTGCTTAGGTCGATGCTGTCATTTCTTTTTAGCCGCCGATTTGATGGCTTCCCTGATGCGTAAATAGGTACCACAGCGGCAAATATTGCCTGACATCGCGTTATCGATTTGGGCATCCGTCGGGTTGGGCGTTGTTTTCAAGAAAGCAGCCGCCGTCATAATCTGGCCGGTTTGGCAGTAACCACATTGAGCTACATCATGCTCAAGCCAGGCTTTTTGAACAGTATGTTCACCATTGGCTGAAAGACCTTCAATGGTGGTGATTTCCTGGTTTCCAATGACAGAAACAGGCAACTGGCAGGACCGGATCGCGGTACCACCCAGATGGATGGTGCATGCGCCACATTGCGCAATGCCACAGCCATACTTAGTGCCAGGCATGTTGAGGTGCTCCCTCAGCACCCAAAGCACCGGTGTGGAAGGATCTACATCAACCTGTTTGGTGCTCCCGTTGATCTTTAATTTGTACATAGCCATGAGAAAGATGGCGTCAAAGAAATCTCTCCCCATGGCGC
>JALOMP010000198.1 GCA_025455365.1 Chitinophagaceae bacterium
TTCATCATTTTTGCGGCAGGGCTATTGGGATGAAATCCGGAGGGTGGTTTCGTCAACGGTTCTCGCGCCCGGAGGGATTGATGCGCCGTTGATGCGGGAGATAGACTCAGATGCTGGGTGGAAAGGGAATACGAAGAAAGGGGATCCCGATACGAAGGGTAGTATCAGCGAAAACAGCGGGGCGTACGCGGGACGCAGCGCTGGATACCTGTTGGATAAAGTAGAATACCTGCTGAACGACCGCATTGAGTATTACATGAAAGAGGGTTGGTAACGGGAAGTGATTCATCATACATGCAGCCCCTGCATTTCTATGAACCATGAACCACGAACCACGAACCCTGAACTGTTTTCCGTCAACCGTCAACCGTTAACCATTTTGTTATACCTGCTTGGCTCTATTGTTCTCTCATCCTATCTCACGCTCTCTTTCAAAGTGCTGGAACGGTTTCGCATTTCGAATTTCCAGTCAATTGTGTTCAACTATCTCACCTGTGTGTTGACCGGTTCGATGGTGAACGGATATTTCCCGATTCGCCCGGACATCCTGGATGAGCGCTGGCTTCCCTGGGCGGGACTGATGGGTTTCGCGTTTATTTTCCTCTTCAATATCATAGGATTTACCGCGCAGAAACTGGGTGTGTCCACCGCTTCAGTGGCGAACAAACTTTCGCTGGTGATCCCGGTTTTGTTTTCCGTCTACCTGTACAACGAAAAACTGGGGTGGATGCAGGTCCTGGGGATCCTTGCAGCCCTGGTTGCCGTGGTGCTCACCAGTTGGCCGGCCGAGTCAAAGCGCCAGCGGACAATCGCGCATAAGTCGAACTGGCTATTCGCAGTGCCATTGGTGCTCTTCGTAGGCAGCGGGCTCCTGGATACGATGATCAAGTATGTTGAGCAGGGGTTCCTGAATGAAGCAAATAAGAATGATTACCTCATCACGGCATTCGGCGTAGCCGCGGTGATCGGGCTGATGCTGCTGGTACTTCAGTTGATCACCGGGAAGGAGCGATTCGATCCGCGCTCCATCGTTGCCGGGATCCTGATCGGCATCCCCAATTATTTTTCCATCTGGTGCCTGGTGCGGGTGTTAAAGGACTATGGAACCCGCAGCGCATCCATCATACCTATCAACAACATGGGCATCGTACTTTTCAGCGCGCTCATGGCCTGGCTGCTTTTCCGCGAACACCTTTCGCGCGTCAACATCGCCGGTATTATCCTGTCCATCCTGGCCATCGCCCTGATCGCCTACGGTTAGTTAGGCTTTATGTGTAGCTTTGACCCGCATGCAGAAAGAAATGTTTTCGTACATGACCCTGGGCCAGGAATCCGTTGCGGAGTTTAGCGACCGTGGCAGCCGGTTTATCGCCCATGCTTTCCCCATCCGGGATGCGGACGGTTTCAAAATTCGTTTGCAGGCATTGAAGAAAGAGCATCCCAAGGCCGTGCATCATTGTTTTGCCTGGAGGCTTGGCATTGACGGCACCCGTTTTCGGGCAGGCGATGACGGGGAGCCATCCGGGTCGGCGGGAAGGCCCATCCTGGGACAGATTGATGCAAGAAACCTGACCGATGTGGCGATCATTGTTGTGCGATATTTTGGCGGGACCCTGCTGGGCGTACCCGGTCTGATTAACGCGTATAAGACGGCCGCCTCCCTGGCACTGCAGTTGAATCCTGTGGTAGAGAAGCCCATCGAAGACCTCTGCCGGCTGGAATTCGACTATACCCTGATGAACGAAGTAATGACCGTATTGAAGCGTTATCCCTGCACCATTCACCAGCAGGATATGCAGCTTTTCTGTCATTTCGTGGTGGGGATACCCAGGCTTCATAAGGAAACCTGTGTACAGCAGTTGAAACATATCTATGGCGTAGAGGTATCCGCAGTGGAAAGTTAGATATACGATCTTGGAAGTTCGAAGTATTGGCTGTTCATGGGTGAAAAGGCCATCTACTGTTTATGAGGATGGCTTATTTTTCTACTTCAAAACTGTAACTTCTAAAATCCCACGTCCCAAATCATACTTTTTCCATGTCTCCCAAACTCTCCCGGACCATCTGGCTCCTTTCCTTCGTCAGCCTGTTTACGGACATGGCGAGTGAGATGCTGTACCCGGTGATGCCGGTATACCTGCGGGAGATAGGATTTTCCGTGCTGATGATCGGCATACTGGAAGGGATAGCCGAAGCGGTGGCGGGCCTGAGCAAGAGCTATTTCGGGGGATTGAGCGACCGCACCGGCAGTCGTCTCCCATTCGTGCAATGGGGGTATGCGCTGAGTGCGGTTTCCAAACCCATGATGGCCCTGCTGACCAAGCCCTGGTGGATATTCCTGGCGCGTACCACGGACCGGTTGGGTAAGGGTATCCGCACCGGCGCGCGGGACGCCCTGCTCAGCCAGGAGGCAGCGCCCGGACAGAAAGGCACTGTCTTCGGATTCCATCGTGCGATGGATACCATGGGCGCTGTCTTTGGTCCCCTGGTCGCCCTGGCATTCCTGTATTTTTTCCCGGGCCAGTATACCTGGCTCTTTCTGATCGCCTTTATTCCAGGGGTATTCGCCATCCTGCTTACCCGGCTCATCAGGGAAGGTCCGAATCAGCCAGGCAAACCCCAAGCCGTTTCCCTGCTCCACGCTTTCCGCTACTGGAAAGAAAGCCCTGCCCAATACCGGTCGCTCGTCGGCGGACTGCTCCTCTTCGCGCTCGTGAACAGTTCAGACCTGCTTCTTTTGCTGAAAGTCCGCGAGAGCGGGTACAGCGACCAGCAGGTCATCGGTCTCTATATCTTCTATAATCTTTTTTACGCGCTGATGGCCTACCCGGCAGGCCGGCTGGCCGACAAACTGGGCATGCGGAATGTCTTTATCGCCGGACTGGCACTCTTCAGCCTCTGTTACGCCGGCTTCGCCTTCCAGGATAACGTATACGGATACCTGTTTTTATTCATTTGTTACGGCGCCTATGCCGCCGCCACCGAAGGCGTTGCAAAGGCATGGATCAGTGGCCTGGTGGACAGGACGGAAACGGCCACCGCCATCGGCACTTACACCGGGTTCCAGAGCATCGCCGCCCTGCTCGCCAGCAGCCTGGCCGGGGCCACCTGGTATGCGTTCGGCCCAGCCTGGGCTTTTGGCATCAGCGCGTTGGTAGCCCTGGTCTTGTGCATATATTTCCTGCGTTTGAACAGATAAAGCATGTAACTTATAGGAATATTTGGGTTTGAAACGGTGGCTTTTGGGGATAACATTTCCCGGAGTCATTCACGCTAAACGCCTTTTACCTAACACTGATAAACTTGCAATATGAAAAAAATGCCGGCTTGCTATTTAGTGGCCTTCTTCACAGTCCTGGTGTCTGTTTCAGGTTCCGCACAGGCGGTGATACCCTTCGAAGTACAGGTTAAAATGGCCCTGCTGGCGGCGCCCGCCGAAAAGCGGGATGGCGCCACGGTGATGGGATATGATGCTGCGGGAA
This sequence comes from Chitinophagaceae bacterium, assembly GCA_025455365.1. Classification (GTDB taxonomy): domain Bacteria; phylum Bacteroidota; class Bacteroidia; order Chitinophagales; family Chitinophagaceae; genus Pollutibacter. Next base: position 3,483 of record JALOMP010000198.1, read on the forward strand.
AACTGGTGGTCCTGCGCAAGGGAACCAATGAGATGATTTGCCTGGCAGACGACCCCAAACAGAAGGGGTTAAGCGTATCCTGTTACCATAAGGACCTCGAACCTTTTATGCAGCGGGGACGCGAACTGAAAGCTGAAGGGAAGAGCCAGCCAGACATCATTAAGATTCGGGACGAGGAAGCCCGGGCCGGCAAGGTGAAACTTGTGACGCAACCCTCCACGCTCTTTGCGTTCAGCGCCAAAGACGAGGATTGTGATTTCGTTAAGGGGGAGGTGAAGAACGGGTACCTTCGTTATGTGGTGTATATCCCCTATGCCACGTCGGAATCTACAGGCTTACCTTTGAAGCAGGATATGCCGGGCATGCCCTGGATCATGGATCCGGGTACACCCCGCGCGCATATCATGATCAACCCGCCGCAGCAGAAGCAATAAAAAAAGTGCGGCGACCCGGGTCCCGCACTTTTCACTTTATACTTCTCACTTTTCACTTTCCTACGCCACTGCCTTCTTAACCAGGTCGGCGGCTTCGCTGAGCAAGATGGCGCTCTGTACTTTCAGGCCACTTTCGTCAATCAATTTCTTGGCTTCTTCGGCATTGGTCCCCTGGAGCCTCACGATGATGGGGATATTGATATTCCCCAGGTTCTTGTATGCTTCAATGACGCCGGCGGCTACCCGATCACAGCGTACAATGCCGCCGAAGATGTTGATCAGGATCGCTTTTACGTTGGGGTCTTTCATGATGATCTTGAAACCGGCTTCCACGGTCTGGGCATTGGCGGTGCCGCCCACGTCCAGGAAGTTGGCCGGTTCGCCCCCGCTCAGCTTGATCATGTCCATGGTGGCCATGGCCAGGCCGGCGCCGTTTACCATACAGCCCACGTTGCCGTCGAGCTTGACAAAATTGAGGTTGAACTGGCCTGCCTCCACTTCAGTAGGGTCTTCTTCGCTGATGTCTCGCAGGGAAGCCACTTCGGTATGACGGGTAAGCGCATTGTCATCCAGCTTCATCTTGGTGTCAACCGCGATCACTTTGTCGTCTGCCGCCTTGAACAGCGGGTTGATTTCCAGCATCGCGCAATCGAGACCCACATAGGCATTATAGAGATTCGTCACAAATTTCACCATGTTTTTGAAAGCTTCGCCGCTGAGTCCCAGGTTAAAGGCAATCTTTCGGGCCTGGAAAGGCAGGAGACCGCCGCCGGGGTGCACCCATTCACGGAAAATCTTCTCTGGCGTATCATGCGCCACATCCTCGATGTTCATGCCGCCTTCCGTGCTGTACATGATTACATTCTGTCCTTTTGCACGGTCGAGCAGGATGGAAAGGTAGAATTCCTTACGGGCGGAGGGACCATCGTAATACATGTCCTGTGCCACCAGGATTTTATTCACCACCTTGCCGGCAGGTCCGGTCTGCAGGGTCACCAGGGTGCCACCCAGGATTTTTTTGGAGAATTCAGTCACCTCCTCCAGGTTTTTGGCCACTTTCACCCCGTTGATGCCGGTTTCCTTAACGGTTCCTTTACCGCGACCGCCGGCGTGGATCTGTGCCTTGATCACGGCGAAATTACTGCCGAACTGGTTCTTGATCTGGCGATAGGCTTCCTCTGCTTCATGTACGGTGCTGCAGGCAAATCCTTCCTGCACGGGAACGTTATACTTTTTGAGTAATTCCTTGGCCTGGTATTCGTGGAGGTTCATGAACGGAAAATTTGTTGCGAATATATTGAAAGACGGCGAAATCTCCACTCTCCGCTTTTCAAAGGAAAGCTCCTGATGTTTACATTTGCGTCTCAATCCCCGCCCCTTGTTCTTCCGTAGTTATTTCTTACTGCTCTGCCTGCTTGCCGCACTGACCAACTGCCATTCTGTGCGCGGTCAGTCAGGCAACGACGCCCTGTTTACCGCCGCTATCGGCCGCACAGACAAGCCGGTAAAGATAGATGGATTGTTGGATGATGAGGGCTGGATGGGACGTCCTAAGATCACCCGGTTCCGCCAGCAGTTCCCCTTCGATACGTCACTCGCCGTAGACCAGACAGAAGTGATGATGGCCTACGACGATGATTTTCTGTACATCGCCGCCACCCTCTACCAGAAAAAATTTGTAGTGAATTCGCTCCGGCGGGATTTTCCCTGGGGTGGTTCTGATATTTTCATCGTTCTCATCGATCCGTTTCGCGACAAACTCAACGGGTTTTACTTTTCGGTTACCCCTTATGGTGTACAAAAGGAGGCCCTGCTTAGCAATGGAACCGATCGCAACGCCGATTGGGACCAGACCTGGTTTACGGAAGCCACCCGCTATGAAGACCG
>JALOMP010000017.1 GCA_025455365.1 Chitinophagaceae bacterium
AAGTCATCTGGATGCTGGATAACCTGTATGCGAGCCTCGACAGCCTGCAACGCAGTGAAGGACAGTTCATCGCGTTCGACCTGGGACTGAACCTCGAAGACCAGTTGTTCAAGTACGGTGTGCGGATCAACCGGGACCTGGTACAGGACTTGCAGAGCGACCGGATACCTTCTGTCATCGGAAATATGGGCGATAAGCCACAGATCCAGGTACTGCCCTGGCCCTATTTCCCGCTGCTGCGCAACATCAGCAACCATCCCATCGCCAAAAACCTGGATTACGTGGTTGCCCAGTTTCCCCATTCGATTGATACCGTTAAAGCCCCGGGTATTACGAAAACCATACTCCTGTCAACTTCCCCGGAAGCCCGCAGCCTGCAAACGCCTGCCCGGGTGGAATGGGCCAGTATCCGGAACGAAGAAGACCTCAAGTCATTCAATAAGTCAGGCATTCCGGTGGCCGTTTTGCTGGAGGGCCGATTCACTTCTCTCTTCGGCAACCGACTGCCCCTGACCACCGTGGATTCATTCGCCCAAATATATGGCCAGCCGTTTCAGGACAACAGTCCGGAAAACAACAAAATGGTTGTGATTGCAGACGGGGATATTGCGCTGAACGCCGTGACCCAGCAGGAGGGTCCCATTCCAATGGGCATGAACAACTACACCAAACAGCAGTATGCCAACCGTGAGTTCCTGCTCAATACATTGGAATACCTGACGGACAATTCCGGCATCCTCGAAACCCGGGGAAAGGACTATACACTGCGGTTGCTCGACCAGAAAAAAGTAGAGGGAAGCCAGCAGTTCTGGCAGTTCCTGAACATCGTGGCTCCCATCCTGCTGATCATTTTTGCAGTGTCCGTGTACCAGTTCCTGCGGGCAAAAAAATACGCAAGCCGGCAGGCCGCGAATCCCTGACACAGTGCTATCTTTGCGGACTGTCCCGTTATCCGGCGATTCCCGGCCGGGCTATTAATCAACCGTTCATGACTGTAGACCAGGTTACCTATCTCACATTCGGCTTGTTGCTTGTTTTTGCCCTCGTTTTTGACCTGGGCCTTCTTAGTAAAAAGGACACCACCATCAGCATCCGGAAAGCGTTGTACCAGACCCTGTTCTGGGTGGGATTGTCGATCGCATTTTGTATTTTCCTGTGGTTTGAGAAATCGCCCCTGGTGGCCACGAAGTATTTCACGGCATACCTGATGGAATGGTCGCTCAGCGTGGATAATATTTTCGTGTTCATCCTCATCTTCACTTATTTCAGGGTGGAGGAAAATGATACAGCCCGGGCGCTCCTGATCGGAATCCTGCTGGCCATCGTCTTCCGGATTGTTTTCATCGCCGTGGGAATCGGGCTTATAGAGCGTTTTCATTGGATACTCTACGTGTTCGGCGTATTCCTGATTTATACTGGGTATAAACTTTTTATCAAGAAGGACGAAGCGGAATTTGATCCCGGTGAAAGTAAAATCTACCGGTTCATCAAGAAATGGTTCCGGCTTTCGGAAGTGGAACCCCATGGCCGCTATTTTGTGTCGCACCACGGCAAGACCTTTGTTACCACCCTGGCGGTGGTAGTTCTGATGCTGGCGGCGGTGGATATCGCATTTGCGTTGGATTCCATCCCTACCGTGGTATCCCTGGTTCGTGAAAACGCGCAGAAGGAATTCACCGCGGATGATAAGCTGGTGATTTACTCTTCCAATATTTTCGCGATCCTGGGACTTCGGTCCCTCTTTTTCCTGTTGCGCAATGCGGTAGGTAAATTCGATTTCCTTCAACAGGGCATCGCGGTGGTGCTTATTTTCATCGGTGTAAAAATGTTGCTCGAAATCGTCCATATCAAGATATCCATTTACATTTCCCTGGCTGTGATCGTCCTATGCCTGGTGGCGTCGATTCTGTATTCAAAACACCACGAGCGCAGGAAGGCATTGCGTGACGCAGCCGCAGAATCCTGAAGCGATGCCGGGATATACAGCAGACATACTGGCCGGCTGGACCGGCGCAACGCTTATCCCGGGCACATCTACACCGGTACTGGACCATCTTCTGACGGACAGTCGCAAACTGGTTTACCCCGCCCGCACGGTTTTCTTCGCCCTTCAAAGCAGTCGCCGCGATGGACATGATTTCATCGCCGAGTTATACAGCAGGGATGTCCGCTGTTTTGTGGTTAGCCGGGAGCCGGAAACGGAACTGTTCCCCGAAGCCAGTTTCCTGGTGGTGGAAGACACCCTGCGATCCCTGCAACAGGTGGCCGCCATGCACCGGAAGCAATTCACCTATCCCGTGGTGGGCATTACCGGCAGCAACGGGAAGACCATCGTGAAGGAATGGGCCAACTACCTGCTTTCCCCTGATTTCCGGATTGTGCGGAGTCCCAAGAGTTATAATTCCCAGATCGGCGTGCCGCTGAGTACCTGGCAGATGCAAGCTTCGGATGAACTTGCCTTGATTGAGGCGGGTATTTCGAAGGAGGGTGAAATGACTGCGCTGGAAAATATCATTCGCCCCGATATCGGCATCTTTACGCATATCGGCGATGCCCATGCGGAAGGGTTTACAGACCTGGATGCGAAAGTGGACGAGAAGATGCTGTTGTTTCGCCGGAGTAAAACCCTTATCTGTTGTGGCGACCATGAACCGATCATCCGTTCAGCGCGCCGGCTCCTGCAGCCGGGCCAGCAACTCTATACCTGGGGTAAGGGACAGGAGAATGCGCTGCAGGTCTTCTCTCATGAAATCATCGGTCATCGCACCCGGATACATTGCGGGTACGCGGATGCGGAGTTTCATTTTGAAATTCCTTTTACCGATACGGCCTCCCGTGAAAACGCCCTTCATTGCTGTGCGTTAATGCTCCTGCTGGGCCTGGATGCCCAAAAGGTATCGGAACGCATGCCCGGATTGCCTTCCGTGGCTATGCGACTCGAACTCAAGGAAGGCATCAACAGGACCGTGATCATCAACGACAGTTACAGCGCCGATTGGGATTCCCTGCTGCTGGCCATGGATTTCCTGGTGCAGCAACAACAGCATCCAAAAAGAACGCTGATTCTTTCGGATATATTCCAAAGCGGCAAACCTGACGCGGAACTGTATGCCTCCGTGGCCGGGGCGATGCGTTTGAAAAATGTACAACGGCTGATCGGGATCGGGACCGCCATCAGCAGCCACAAGGCCGTATTTGATGCGGCGGGACTGGAGTCTTCTTTTTTCCCGGCGACGGATGTTTTTTTGGAACAGGCGCACCCTTCCTGGTTCCGGGACGAGGCCATCCTGTTAAAGGGGGCGCGCAGTTTTGAGTTTGAACGCATTGCCCGGATGTTGGAGAAGAAAGTCCACCAGACAATGCTGGAGATCAACCTCGCGTCGATTACCCATAACCTCAGGCTGTACCAGCAACAACTGCATCCGCAGACGAAGCTTATGGCCATGGTTAAAGCCTTTTCGTACGGAGCCGGCGCTTATGAAATCGCCAGCCTGCTGCAGTTCCACCGCGTGGATTACCTGGCGGTGGCATATGCGGACGAAGGCGTGGAACTGCGCAAGGCTGGTATTCGTTTGCCCATTATGGTGATGAATGCGGAGGAGAGCAGCTTTCCGCTCCTGACAGCCTTTGACCTGCAGCCGGAATTATATTCGATGGAGATGGCCCGGTCGCTCGAAAGTTTCCTGCAGTCCGAAGGACTGGCAGACTTCCCGGCGCATATCAAACTGGATACCGGCATGCATCGCCTTGGATTTTCGCTTGCGGACCTGCCGGCTTTAACCGACTGGCTTGGCCATTCCGGCATTTTCCGGGTGCAATCCGTATTCAGCCATCTCGTAGCCAGCGAAGACCCCGCAGAGGATGCTTACACAAAAAAGCAGGGCGATGCTTTCCTGGAAGCCTGTTCGCAGCTGGAGCAGGGAATGGGCTACCCATTTCTGCGCCATATTGCCAATACCGCCACCATTCGCCGGCACCCCCATCTCCAGCTGGATATGGTGAGATTGGGCATTGGTCTCTACGGTGTGGACCCGGGCCAGCAGGAAGGCAGTGGCCTCCAGGAAGTGTCCAGCCTTCGAACAACGATCGCCCAGGTAAGGGCCGTGCCGAAAGGAGAAACAGTGGGGTATAACAGGAAGGGAAAAGTTGACCGCGACTCCCTGATTGCCACCATCCGCATCGGCTATGCTGACGGATATCCGCGCAGCCTGGGTAACGGAGCCGGAAGGGTATGGATCCGCGGACAACTGTTTCCAGTCATCGGTAGCGTGTGTATGGATATGACCATGGTGGACATCACCGGCCACCCCGAGCTCCGGGCCGGGGAGGAAGTGGTGCTTTTTGGAAAGGAATTACCCGTTGCCCGCCTGGCCCAATGGGCCGGGACCATCCCCTACGAAATTCTCACAGGGATCAGTCAACGGGTGCAGCGGGTGTACTTTGAGGATTGATCGGATGTCGGTTGACGGTTGACGGTTGACGGTTGTCGGGAACAGCCAGACGTTTGTTCGTGATTCATGGTTCGTGGTTCGTGGTTCATGGTTCATGGAAAATGCCCCAGATGACTGACAATCATTGTTTGTATTAATAAAGACTGCCCCAGCCTCATCCTAAACCAGGACCTCTCACCTCTCACCTCTCACCTCCCACCTCCCACCTCTCACCTCCCACCTCCCACCTCTCACCTCCCACCTCTCACCTCCCACCTCTCACCTCTCACTTCCTCCTACTTCCCTTAGCCATTCTTTACTATATTTGCCGACTAAACCGGTTTCGTGAAGCTCAAGCATGTTTTCATCATTACCTTTTTTATCCTCCTGGCGGACCAGGCGCTGAAGGTATTCATCAAGACAAACTACTACCTGGGCCAGGAACATGAAGTGATTTCCGGAATTTCCTGGTTCCGGATGCATTTTATTGAGAATGAAGGCATGGCTTATGGCTGGAAGCTGGGCGGTGAATGGGGAAAAATGGCCCTCACTCTTTTCCGGCTGGTGGCGGTGGTGTTTGGCACCCTGTACCTGGCTTATATCATTCGTAAGAAATACCATACCGGTTTTATCATTTGCGCTACCCTGATTTATGCGGGTGCCATCGGGAACCTGATTGACAGTCTTTTTTACGGGCTGATATTTGAAAACAGCGATCCCTATGTGCAGAACATCGCCAAATCAACGATGCAAAACGGATTCACGGGAGGGTACGCGGGATTCCTGCACGGCAAGGTTGTAGACATGCTGTATTTCCCCATCATCACCGATGCCCGTTTTCCTGCCTGGTTTCCGCTCTGGGGAGGTGAAAGTTTTGAATTCTTCCGCCCGGTCTTCAATATCGCCGACGCGTCCATTTCCCTGGGGGTATTGTTTATCCTCCTGTTCCAGAAAAGGTTTTTCAAGACCGAAGAAGAAAACTATCATCCCACGGTAGAGACCAGTTCCACCGTCAATGATGAAGTCCAGATATCCTGAAAAGACCGTTTTTAAACCTGCTACCATGAAAAATACCCTGTGGTTATTCACCACCCTTGTTCTGCTTTCGTCCTGTACGAAGGAACTCAGCGAGGAGACCAGCAATCCAAACAACCAGAATCCACCCCTCGGCAGCAATTGCAAGGTAAACAAGGTCACCACGCTTGATTCCCTCACCGGCGAAGGACAGGGTTCGGTGTATTTGCTGTACAATACGGCAGGACAGGCCACGCTTGTCCAGGTGTTCGATAGCGTTAATGCTTCCATGCAATTTGAAACAAGCCTTCAGTACAGGGGCGACACCGTCCGGGTGAGCCCTGCGGAATATTTCCTCCTGGATGCTTCGCGGCGGGTGCGCATTTTCCATTCTGAACAGTCTTCCGGCGGATTTTCTGATACCCTGCACGTACAGTACAATTATGACGCTGCCGGTTACCTTGCGAGCCGCGAAATTTTCACTGGGAATGCTTCCCTGCCCGTTTTCCGGTATGCCTACACCTGGCGGGGCGGCAATATGGTGGCTGTTGACGGCTCCATTGCTGTTCCCGGCGTTAACCAGAAAATCCTGACAGCCACCCTGGAATATGATCCCAATGCCACGGCGAATAATTTCCTCCAGACCTTCCCGGACGCGTTTGAAACGAATGTTTTTCTAAGCGCCCTTGACCTGGGTAAAACATCCCGCAATGTGCTGAGAACAATGAGCGTCACGCTGTATGACGACCAGGGCCTACCCGAAGAGACTTTCGTTAATCATTATAGCAATTATGTCTTTTCTTCCGATGGGTACCTGCTGGAATGGAGCACCTTCACGGAAGCCAGCAGCGCCGGACCAGCCCAGGGAGGCAGGGCGCGGTTTGGCTATCATTGCAAGTAGTACTAAGGACCGAGACGGTTTTTTGAACACCGCCGGCCAAAAATGCGTATCCCCGCTACGCATGTCTTCATCATCCTGGCAACCCAAGGCTTATCGCCCCCAACTCTCCCTGTCCAGGCCCCTGTATTGAATCGCTTCGGCTATATGTTCAGGTAAGATCGATGCCTTGCCGGAAAGATCAGCGATGGTACGGGAGACCTTCAGGATACGATCGTATGCGCGGGCGGAGAGGCTGAGTTTTTCCATGGCTACGCGAAGCAGGTTCCGGCTCGCGTTGTCCAGTTCACAGACTTCTTTCAGCAGGCGGCTTCCCATTTGCGCATTGGCATAGATGCCTTCCGTTGCTGAAAAGCGGGCTGATTGCACCGCCCGGGCACGGATCACCCGCTCACGGATGACCGAGGACGGCTCGTCCGAACCAGTGGCCGACAGTTCAGAGAATGCTACCGGTGTCACTTCCACGTGCAGGTCGATCCGGTCAAGCAAGGGCCCGGAAATCCTGTTCAGGTATTTCTGTACCATGCCCGGCGGGCAACTGCACTCTTTTTCCGGGTGATTATAGTAGCCACAGGGGCAGGGATTCATGGAAGCCACCAGCATAAAGGATGCGGGGAACTCAACGGCCGTCCTGGTGCGACTGATATGCACTTTGCGTTCTTCCATGGGCTGGCGCATCACTTCAAGGGCCGTGCGTTTATACTCTGGCAGCTCATCCAGGAATAATACACCATGATGCGCCAGGGATATTTCCCCCGGTTGCGGAATGGAACCGCCTCCCACCAGTGCCGTGTCACTGATGGTATGATGGGGAGCCCTGAAGGGCCTTCGGTTTACGAGGGTGGCATGGTCAGGCAGCTTGCCCGCCACACTGTGTATTTTGGTGGTCTCCAGGGCTTCGGCAAGGGTCAGCGGCGGCAGTATCGTGGGCAGCCTCCTGGCCAGCATTGTCTTGCCGGCGCCAGGCGGACCAATGAGGATCACATTATGCCCGCCTGCCGCTGCAATTTCAAGGGCCCTCTTGATATTTTCCTGGCCCTTCACTTCGGCAAAATCGGTATCATAGGATGGCGTGGATTCCATGAATTCCTCGCGTACATTCACCTTCACAGGTTCGAGGCCATGTTCATCCTGTTCGAAGAAATCAATGACTTCGCGAATATGGCGCACACCATATACGTTGAGGTCGCTCACCATGCCCGCTTCCCTTGCATTTGCATGCGGCAGGATCAATCCCCGGAAGCGTTCCTTGCGTGCCTGTATGGCGATGGGCAGGGCTCCTTTGATGGGACGGACTTCGCCATCAAGACTCAGTTCGCCCATCAAAAGATACTCCTGCAGTTTCTCCCCGCACCGGAGTTGTTCGGAAGCTCCCAGCACACCCATCGCTATCGGCAAATCAAATGCCGTTCCACTCTTCCGCACGTCAGCCGGTGCGAGGTTCACCACGATTTTCGTCCGTGGCATATCATAGTTACCGGATTTTATGGCACTTTCCACCCTCCGTAAACTTTCCTTAATGGCGCTGTCCGGAAGGCCTACAATGAAATAGTCTTTCCCCTGCGCGTTCCAGTTCACTTCCACCGTGATGGTCATGGCGCGAACACCGATCACCGTACTGCCGAATGTTTTCACAAACATGGCATGAAGCTAGGACCTGCGGAAGCCCAGGCCATGTGGATTGCCACAGGAACGAAGGGGAATATCACCTGTGCATTTATGGGTTGTATGCATCCGGGGAATAGAACACGCGGTAAGGAATTGTACACCTGTCATTTCCGTGCGATAAGATGTAACCGCCTGCCTAACCGCAGTGTGCCCTTATTTTGAGGGAAGTTGGTCCAGAAGCTCCACCACTTTCTCCCTTTTCAGGATCAGGTAGCCGAGCCGGTCATTGCTGATGCCTTCCTTGAGCTGGTAGCTGAATGAAAGCTGGTCGTCATGAATATTGGTTTCGAAATACTTGAAGGAAATGTTCGGGTAATCCCGGAGTTCATCGCCGATTTCGTACAGGTGTGTGGACAGGATGAACAGCGCCCGGTTAATTTTAATCAAGCCTTTGATCACGGTTGTGGAACATTTCATGGCATCCTGGATATTGGTGCCTTTGAATAGTTCGTCGATCAGCACCAGCCATCGCCGGTTGTCATTTATCTTTTGTACGGTATGTTTGATCCGCTGCACTTCATTGAAGAAATAACTTTCGCCTTTGGCGATATTATCCACCACGTTGATATTGCTCAGGATTCCGTCGAACAACGTCATGCGCGCTTCTTTGGCCGGGACACCCATTCCAAGGTGTGCCAGGAAAACAGCGAGCCCTACTGATTTTATGAAAGTGCTTTTCCCGGCCATGTTCGCGCCGGTCAGGAAGATGAAGTTGGATTTTGGATTCATCGAGAGGTCATAGGCCACCGGTTTGTCCAGCAGGAGATGGTAAAGGCCCGTGGCTTCAATATAAGGGTCTTCCTGTTCCGTCATTTTCGGGAAAGATAGTCCGTACACCTGCATGGCTTTGGCCATGGCATACCAGGCATCCAGCTGGCTGAAAATCTGGATCAGGGTCAGGGCATGATGCCGGAAATGGTCATGAAAAAATCGCCCGTAATACACGGTTTCCCGGACGCTGAAAGATTTCTTTTCAGGTCTTGTGCCCAGTTCGTCCAGTTGGCGGTGTTGCAGCAGCATCCTTGCCTGCGAAAGCAGGGTTTGCAGCCGGGCCGGTGCCTGGGGATCATCCAGCAGTTTCACGAGGGATTGCATGCCTTTGACAAATTCCGCGAAGTGGTTGAGGGAATAGCGTGCCAGGGAAAAATCGGGCGAATGCAGGAGCCTGTACAGGTAGCTATTCATGTTATCCGCGGATTCCGGCAAGGGATCCAGGTTGTAGTCCAGGAATTTCTCCATCACCAGCAGGGTACCATTGGAGATTGCCTGTGGCCAGCTGTCCACATGCGGGAGGATTCTGCGGAGGATCTGCTGGGTGTCTTCAATTTCAGGCAGGGTGGAAAAAGGTTCGCGGAAATACTTCATCAGCCAGTCTTTGCCCGCGGCCGTCCGGGTGAAGTCCAGCTTGTGGAATACGGAAAACTCCTCCTCCTGCTGGAAGATGGCAAGGTCGTAATATGAGGTTTTATCGATCTGCATCCGTATCGGGCGATGGTTTTTTCAGCGGTCAAATTGCAGGCGCATGCCATACTGTGATTCATCGATCAGCCCGTTTGCATACACCGGGTGACCATTCACGAAAGTATGGGTGATGGTGGCAGGCATGGTCATCCCTTCGAGCGGGCTCCAGCCGCAATGGTAGAGGATATTATCCCGGCTGACGGTATAAGGACGGGTGGGATCAACCACCACGAGGTCCGCGTAATATCCTTCCCGGATGTACCCGCGATCGCTGACCTGGAAAAGGGTAGCCACCGCATGGCTCATTTTCTCCACGATTCGTTCCAGGGAAATCTTCCCCAACGCGTGGTAGTGCAGCATCAGGGAAAGACTGTGTTGTACCAGGGGAAGCCCTGCGTGCGCATGTTCATAGGGACCTTCCTTTTCGCTGAGGAGGTGGGGTGCATGGTCCGTGGCAATCACATCGATGCGGTCGTCCAGCAGTGCTTCCCAGATGGCTTCTTTATTTTCGGGCGATTTGATGGCCGGATTGCATTTGATCTTATACCCGAGCCTTGCATAATCATCGGCGGTAAAATGCAAATGATGGACACAGGCTTCGGCGGTGATGCGTTTCTGCTCCAGGGGGATCATATTGGTGAAAAGCTGTAGCTCCCGTGCGGTGCTGATGTGCAGGATGTGCAGTCGTGTGTTGTATTTTTTCGCGTACTGGATCGCGGTAAAGGAACTCTGGAAACAGGCTTCCGCATCGCGGACCAGGGGATGGTCGGAAGGTTCCAGGTTTTCCTTGCCGGCTTTTATCGCGGCATACCGTTCCCGGATCATGCGTTCATCCTCACAATGGGTGGCGATGATCACTTCACTTTCTCTGAAGATCCTGTCCAGGGTGAGTGGGTTATCCACCAGCATATTCCCGGTGGAAGAGCCCATGAAGATTTTGATGCCGCAGATATCCTTCTTTTTTTCGTTCGTCTTCAGCACTTCTTCGGCATTGTCGTTGGCAGTGCCCATGAAAAAGGAATAGTTCGCCAGGGAAGACCGGGAGGCGATGGCGTATTTTTCCTCCAGCAAATCCTGGGTGAGCGCGGGCGGCTTGGTATTGGGCATTTCCATAAAGGAGGTGACGCCGCCTGCCACGGCAGCCCGGGCTTCAGACCGGATATTGCCCTTGTGCGTGAGCCCCGGTTCCCGGAAATGCACCTGGTCGTCAATGGCCCCGGGCAATAGGTACCTGTTTTCCCCGTTAATTTCCAGCGCAGCCGGCGCCTGCCCGATCTGCGGGGCGATTTTTTCTATCCGTCCCTGTTTCACCAGCACATCGCAGGCCTTAATCCGACCTTCATTCACCACCTGGATATTCCGGAAAAGATAATTTTGCATAACTTGATTCTTTACTAACCCTCTGAAGCATGCAATTTATTAAAACAGCTTCCATTATCCTTCTTTTTGTTGCACCGGTGACCCTGTTCGGGCAGTCCGCGTATTTTCAGCAGGGATCGAAAGAGAACATCCTGTTGGAGCGTCTCGAGATCAAGGCACAAAAAGATACTTCGCTCAACTTCTCATTCATCAAACCCTTCAACCGTAAATGGTGGATCAACGCCATCGAGCGGATCGAGGAGGATCCCGATCCCCTGAAGCTGACCCGGGTGGACCTGTATAACATGCAGCGCTCGAAGATGAACAGCATGGAATGGGTGACGGGCGATAAATCAACCCTGCAGAGTAAAAAATCGCTGTGGAAGACTTTTTATACTACACCGGCGGACCTCATACAGGTGGACAATCCCGATTTCTTCCTCTCCGTGAATCCTGTGCTCCAGTTGCAGGCAGGGGTGGAGTCTGCCAGCGACGAGTTCCTTTTCCTGAATACGCGGGGTATCGTGGCCCGCGGCCTCATCGCCAAAAAAATCGGCTTCCAGACCTACCTGACGGACAACCAGGAAAGGGGACCTGCGTTCGTGCGCGATCGTATCACCCAATACCGGGCCGTGCCGGGGGCAGGCTTTTATAAGACCTTCAAGACAACCGGTGTGGACTATTTTGACGCCCGGGGCAGTGTGAATGTGAATGTGGCCAAGTATCTTGATATCCAGTTCGGATACGACAAGCAACATATTGGCAGCGGTTACCGGAGCCTCTACCTGAGCGAATACCCGAACAGCTATCTTTTCCTGAACCTGAACCTCCGGGTGTGGCGGCTCAACTATGTAGCCAAAACCATGGAGCTAACGGCGCAGTACAAACGAGGCAGCACGGATACGGTTTTCCCGAAGAAGTACATGGCCATACATCATATCAGCTTCAATGCCCCCAAGTGGCTTACGGTGGGGCTCTTTGAAGGGATCGTGTTCAATCGCCTCAACCAGTTTGAATTCTCCTACCTGAACCCGATTATCTTCCTCAGGCCCATGGAGCAGAATAACGGGAGTGCGGATAATGCATTCGTGGGCGTGGACCTGAAGGCTAACATCGCCCGAAAGTTCCAGTTGTATACCCATTTGCTGTTTGATGAATTCAAGCTGGACGAAATTACTTCCGGCGATGGCTGGTGGGCCAATAAGTGGGCCTGGCAGTTCGGGGGTAAATATATTGACGCGTTTGGCGTGAAGAACCTGGACCTGCAGGCCGAAATAAACCTGGTGCGGCCATTTACCTATGCCCATAATGATACGGTTGCAAACTATACGCATTACAACCAGCCCTTGTCGCACCCGTTGTTTTCCAATGTCCGCGAATTGGTGGGCATCATTCGTTACCAGCCGGCGCCGAAATGGTATCTCCAGGCCCGTGTCAACGGCTGGTGGGGCGGATCCGATCCGGTAGGCGAGAATTACGGCAATAATATTTTCCTCGATACAGATACGCGTGCGCGCGGATATGGGAATGTGTTCGGCCAGCTCAACGAAACACAGTGGGTCAATGCCAATTTCTGGGCGGCCTATGAATGGAAAGAGAATTTCTTCATTGAAGGAAACCTGTATTTCCGGAAAACGAATAACGTAGCCACCAATACGGTGGCATCCTTCGGTATACGGTGGAATATGCACCGGAGGGAATATGATTATTAGTTGACAGTTGACGGTCTGGTCCCGCAAGTGCGGGATGACGGCCAGCTACAATCCTTCCTTTCTTCTTTCCCCATCCCAGGCGGAATCTGAACGCAGGTCTGAAAAGAGCTGGTCTTCGGACAGCAGGCGTTCCTGTAGTTCGATTTCATTTTTCACGCTCAGGATATATCGGTCCTTCTCGTGCCTTTCGCGCGACAGTTTTTCCAGTGCTTCCTGGTCATACCGGATAAAATCCATCGCTTTACGGGTAGCCGTGTACTTCCTTTGTCCGAGTTCATGCAGGACGTCCACCCCAAGGTATACCGATGAGTGGAGCGATTCCCGGTAAATCCTGCTGATGCCTTTGTCGATCATTTCATATGCATCGTAGCGATTCTTCGCCCGCATGAATATTTGCAGGTTCGGGAAATGTTTTTTCAACACGTCGACCAGTTCCATATTCCGCTGCGGATCATCGATAGCGGAGATCAGGAGACGGGCCTTCCCGGCGCCGGCAGATTCCAGCAGGTCCACACGGGTGGCATCACCGTAAAAGACCTTGAACCCCATCTTGCGCAGGAGGTCCACACGGTCGCTGTCGTTGTCCAGGATCGTCGCTTTCACGCCGTTGGCCCGGAGGAATCTCCCCACGGTGCTACCGAAATGTCCGAAGCCGGCGATAATCACACCCTGCTGTTCATCGATTGTATCCGCTTCTTTTTGGGCAGCAGCCTCTTTTACACCGAGGTAGGGGGCGATGAATTTTTCATTGATAAAGAGGAAAAGCGGCGACAGGATCATGCTGATGGTTACCACAGCCATCAGGTAGTCCGACTGTGATTTTTCCAGGATGCCCATTTGCCGGGTGGATGCCAATAATACAAAGGCAAATTCACCCACCTGGGAGAGCAGGAGCGCGAATAAGATATTCTGATCAATTTTCAGTTTGAAGACTTTTCCGATGCCGGCAAGAACAGCCGCCTTGATGGTCATAATGATCAGTACCAGCGAGAAGATCCTGGCCGGTGATTCCAGGATCAGGGTAAAGTTGATGGTGGATCCTACGGCGATGAAGAAAAGGCCCAGCAGCAATCCCTTGAAGGGTTCGATATCGCTTTCCAGTTCATGCCGGTATTCACTGTTGGCCAGCAACACACCCGCCATGAAAGTCCCCAGGGCCGCGCTGAGGCCCACCTGTTCCATCAGCCAGGCAACCCCTACCACGATAAACAATGCGGAGGCCGTGAATAACTCACGCATATGCACACGCGCAATCAAACGGAGAAAGGGGTTGACCAGGTATCGGCCGGCCAGAAAAATCAGTCCAACGGCCGCCAGGATGACCAGCGTGGCATAGTGGGTGGGCAGGTCTGTGATGAAATTATGGTGCTCCGCCGCTTCCGCTTTTCCGACAACAGCCATGAGCGGCAGGATGGCCAGTATGGGTATCACCGCGATATCCTGCAGCAGCAGCACAGCAAAGGATGATTTTCCTGCCTGGGTATTGCTGAGTCCTTTCTCTTTCAGGGTCTGCAGGGCGATGGCGGTGGAAGACATCGCCAGGGACAAACTGGTGGCTATGGAGGCTTCAATGGAATTATCCATGAAGAAATAAAAGAGCGAAAAGATCAACAGGCTGGTAGCCAGCATCTGGCTGAGACCCATACCCAGTATGGATTTTCGCATGTTCCAGAAACTCTGTGGGTTGAGTTCCAGGCCGATCAGGAAAAGCATCATCACCACCCCGAATTCGGCTGCATGCATGATATCCTCGCCTTCCTGTTTGATGAAGCCAAGCACAAATGGACCGATCAGGATGCCGGCCAGCAGGTAGCCCAATACACTGCCGATCCCCAGTTTTTTTGAAAGCGGGACGCAGATGAGGGCTGCACCCAGGAAGATCACGGCATTTTGCAGCATGGATCCGGCCATCGTCAGAAGTTTATTTGGTTGAAATATTCGGCGGCCTTTAATTGTTCCATGGTCCATTTTTCCTGTTGCAGACCCTGCAGGATCTTTCCGTATTGTTCCGCGTATCGGTTGAGTTGTTCTGCAGACATCCTTGGTGCACCCGGGACGATGAACGGCGGCAGGTAATGCATCTTGCAAAGGTGCACGGTCTGGTCGAAAGGACTGAGCAGGGTCCGGTATGTAAACCGGTTCCGGCCCCCTGGTTGATAGACCTCAAAAGTGCCGGCGGAAGTGATAACCTGCAGAATAGATTTACCGGATAGTTTGTCGCCGCTTTTACCGTATGCCCACCCGTATTCCAGCACCAGGTCGATCCATTGTTTCATCAATGGGGGACAGCTGTACCAGAAGAAGGGGTGTTGCCAGATGATGATATCATGGGACAGGAGGCATTCCTGTTCCTTCCTGATATCAATATTGAAGTCAGGATATATCTCATACAGGTCGCGGAACCTGACGCCTTGCAGGGATAGCGCAGTATCAGCCAGTACCTGGTTGGCATGGCTGTCTTCGTACCGGGGGTGGAAGAAAAGGACCAGTATCTTTTTACCGGTTGATTGATTTGATTCCATGCAATGATAGATGGCCTCCGGTTGCCTTGTTTACTTTTTTCTCGTAAAAATGGCCACGATCAGCGTGGTGAGCAAGCCCATAACCGGTGCGCCGATCAAGCCCTGCATGATATAATTGCTCAGTGAGAAATACTCGTTCGCATTTTCCTCGCTCATCGCGTTTGTTTCCACGGCATGCCTGATCGCGTTGGGAAAATAAGAAGGGGTGATATACGTGGAAACAATGTACTGCGTCAGGGGCGAAAGGATGGTGACGATGGCAGTCATGATGAGACCCGTCATGAAACCCTGGGCATAGCTCATATGGCCCCCATAGTAATTTTTACGTTTGTCCAGCAGCGCGAATACATATAGGGCGATGGCGGGGATGGCCACAAAATTTGTCAGCGAGGCGTGGTCCGCGATTTTTTGATCGTGCCATCCAAGCAGTTTTTCCATGTACATCCATGCCATGGTCATGACGGCGAAGATCAGCGCCCATTTGATTTCAATACGGAATGGTTTCATGTCGGTTGTTTTATACTGCCGAAAAATCGATCCGCATCCCGCGGTTAAATTGCCCAGCTTCCATTTTCTGAAAGTAAGAAAAGTCAGGCAATCGGCAGGCCCTTCAATCCCTCCAGGCGCAGGTCACTTCCAGCCGGTTTCCGTCCGGGTCAAGGGTTTCAAACTCGTAGTATCCGTCTCCCGTCTTGCGGGGACCGCTTAAGATCGGACAGCCTGCAGCGCTCATTTCTTCGGCCTTTTTATCAAACTCGACCATGGTATCCACGCCAAAAGCCAGGTGGATGAATCCAAGGTGTTGTGCCTGTCTTGTATCATTGAGGTTTTCGGGGATATCGGGCCTCGACATGATTTCCAGGCGTGCACCACCGTCAAACCGGATAAAATAGCTCTCAAATCCCTTAGTAGGATTGACGTACCGGTTATTGGACACGCCGTTGAAATGGCGAACGTAGAAATCCCGCAGGGTTTCCAGTTGTTTGGTCCAGATTGCGGCGTGTTCAAGCGTCATGGGCTTTTTTTAAAAGTGATTTTTTTGATTTCGTTCTTGCCGCGTGATGCGCGATGGGCCAGGGTTAATCCGATACAGGAAAGCCTGTGTCCTGCATTCCATCGAATAAATGTACTGAACGGCCGTCTATTTTGCTGCTTTCCTCCTTGCCATCCATCGGAAGAAGAGCAGTTTCAGGATATCTGCGCTGACCATATACAGGACCAGGATGCATAAGATGCCTGCCAGTTGCCGCATGTGTGCCACGGAAAGACCAAGGATGCCGGCGAACGGGGAGAAAGGCAGGTACAGGTTTATGGCGATGGCCAGCAGGCAAAGGGCCAGCAGTAGTTTGCCCGGGTGGCTTTTGTACACCGGGAGCCTTGTGCGGATGACCAGCAGGATCAGGATTTCCGTGATACCTGATTCCATAAACCAGCCTGTCTGGAACGGTGATCCGCTAAGATCAAAGTATCCCCATAGCAGGTAGAAGGTAAGGAAGTCGAACAGGGAACTGTGGATGCCAAACACAACCATGTAGGTCCGGATCATCTTCAAATCCCAGCCCTGGGGTTTTTTAATCTGTTCCGCTTCCACATTGTCCGAGGCGATGCTCAGGAAGGGCATGTCTGAAACCAGGTTGTTGAGCAGGATCTGCTTCGGCAGCATGGGAAGAAAAGGCAGGAAGAGTGAAGCGGCGGCCACGCTGAACATATTGCCAAACGTGGCGCCGGTGGTGATGAAAATATATTTCATGGAATTGGCGAAAGACCTGCGCCCTTCCATGACACCATCCGCGATTACTGAAAGATCTTTTTCCAACAACACATAGTCGGCCGCCTCCCGGGCCACGGCCACGGCGTTACTCGTGGATATGCCGATATCGGCCGCGTTGATGGCGGATACGTCGTTGATGCCATCGCCCATATACCCGATGCTTACCCGGGACGCCTGGAGTGCCTTGACAATTTGTTCTTTCTGGTTCGGCTCGATTTCCGCGAAGATATTGATGTCCCTGGCCTGTACGGCCAATGCTTCTGATGAAAGCAGTTCCATCTCCGGGCCGGTCATGACCCTTGTTTCGGCAAGACCTATTTCCCGGCCAACCCTTGCGGCCGCGTAACGGTTATCGCCCGTGATGATTTTAACGGATACACCCAGGTCTTCGAGTTGATGGATGGAAGATGCCACCGCATCTTTAAGCCGGTCTCCCAGTAAAATAAAACCCCTGAACACCATCTGCGTTTCATCGTCCTTTGAAATCCGTCCCGTGGAGATTTCCTTTATCGCCAATCCAAGTACCCGGTAGCCCTCATTACTGAACCGGATATAGGATGCGCGGATGAATTCCATCTCCGGCTCGCCCATGGGTTGGATTTCGGCCGTATCCATCTGTACAAACGCGCAGGTTTCCAGTACGTTTACAACGGCTCCCTTGGTGATCATGACTTTCCATGTTCCCATGTCAACGGCAACGCTTAACCGTTTCCGAATGAAGTCGTAAGGGATCTCATTGATCTTGACAAACCCGTCTGTAGCCATGACGGTTTTTGTGAGGGCGAGATCAATCGGGTTCTCAAAGCCTTCCTGGAAAAAAGCATTCAGGTATGCAAACTGTTTGAGTTTTTCATCCGGGTTTCCCTGGACGTTTACCACACCTGCCAGTTCCACGGTGCCCTCCGTGATGGTGCCTGTTTTGTCCGTACACAGGATCCTGAGTTCTCCGAGGTTGAAGATGGATGAAAGCTGTTTGACCACCACTTTTTTCCGCATCATGGTGCGGGCACCGGCAGACATGGTATAAGTCATGATGGTGGGCAGGAGTTCCGGTGCCATGCCCACCGCCAGTGCGAGGGAAAAAAGCAGCGATTCGAAAAAGGGTTTGTCGAAATACAGGTTGACGGCCAGGATCACCAGTGACAGCACCAGGGTGATGCGCAGGATGAAAAAACCGAATTGCCGGATCCCTTTTTCGAAGACCGTCTCCGTGCTGGTAGCCAGGCTTTCCGCCATCCGCCCGAGCATGGTATCCCTGCCGGTATGCACCGCGAGGGCCTTTGCCGTGCCACTGATGACATTGGTGCCATGCCAGAGACAGTTTGTTTTTTGAGCCGTGGGCAGCGCTTCCGAAACCTGGCCGGGCGTTTTCTCCACCGGGAAGGATTCGCCGGTGAGGGTACTTTCATTGACGTGCAGTTCATTGCTCTCCAGGATACGGCAGTCGGCCGGGATGACGTCGCCGGCATTGAGCACAAGCACATCGCCTGCCACAACTTCCTTTGAAGGGATATCCGTTTGATGTCCGTCACGGTTTACCTGGACCAGGGTCTGTGTCAGTTGACGCAGTTTCTCCAGTGACCTACCCGCATGACGTTCCT
The DNA here is from genome assembly GCA_025455365.1 of Chitinophagaceae bacterium. GTDB lineage: Bacteria > Bacteroidota > Bacteroidia > Chitinophagales > Chitinophagaceae > Pollutibacter. Next base: position 18,437 of record JALOMP010000017.1, read on the forward strand.
GGATGAATCCCATCAGCCCGGTGGCCAGGACGATAAAGCCGATGATCAATGCTTCTGTACGATCGCCCAGGAGGGCGGACAGTATAATGGCGGCGATCAGCAACAGGACAAGGGGGTTGGAAAACTGCCGGAGGAGTAGTTTCAAGTCCCCGGAGAATCTCGTGGACTCTTTCTTGTGCCGGTTACGATCAGACAAGCGCTTTACAGCCTCGGCCGAACGGAGTCCTTCCGGGCGGCTGCCCAGTGCCTGGTAAAGACTGTCAATGTCTGCGGAAGCGATCGGATGTTTCATATGGGCGTTTGGTCTGTGAACCGCCTGTTCCCGCTTATTTCTTTTTGGCAGGGGCTGCCTGCTCCACCCCGAACTCTTTCATCAGCGAGATTCCATAATTGCGGATGGTTTCCACGATGGTAATCGCCCTTTTCCCCCTTTTGGTGATGGTGTATTCCACTTTCGGCGGTACTACCGGGTACACTTTGCGACTGATAAATCCTTCTTCCTCCAGTTCCCGAAGCTGTGACGTCAGCATCTTGTGTGTGATGCGGGGCATGTCTTTTTTCAGTTCCCCATAGCGCAGGGTTTTATCTTTCAGTCGCCACAGGATGGGCATCTTCCAGGTGCCGCCAATGCGGTCCATGGCAAATTCCACCGGGTTGTAATAAAGCTTGTTCTTGAACAGGAATTCTGGCTTACGTTCCAGGTTTTTACCACCCATCTATTTCCCTGATTTTTCTCCAGATGAGCTGAACCAGATGCTCCACCTTCAGATTACTCAGGCTGGCTTTCAGCTCACCCTCGGTGCTGA
>JALOMP010000199.1 GCA_025455365.1 Chitinophagaceae bacterium
ATGAACCATACGCAAAACGAAAATAGGGAAGTTTGCACTTCCCCATTTCCGGTATATGATACCAAAGTCCTCAGGTTTCCGTCTTCAATTTACACTTCATGTGTCCTGCGCCTGGTTTTTGGGAGTCCATTCCAAATGGGTTTGCCCTGCAACCTCCGGACGCCGTACATGAAACCGGTCAGGATGAAGAAGAAGGGGCCCAGGAGTCCGAAGAAGGAGACCCAGCGACCGTGGAAAAAATTGGACATCGGCCTTTTCAGGCGTTCTGCGATCAGGTACATGCTGGGTACCATGAGCAGGGTCATAAAGAAGGCGAAAATAAGGCCCCAAATGATCGTCCACGACAAGGGTTTCCAGAACACGGCGTTATCGCCCCCGAAGAAAATATGCGGGTTCCAGTCGCTGAACAGGGTTACGAAGTTGATATTCAATCCCACGGCCAGCGGGATCAACGCCAGGATGGCGGCAAGGGCGGTCAGCAGCACCGGTACGATCCGGGTTTTGCCGGCCTGTACCAGGGCTTCACGGGTTCGGAGGCCGCGGCTTCGCAACTCATCCGCGAATTCGATCACGAGGATACCGTTTTTCACCACGATACCCGCCAGGCCGATGATGCCGATGCCTGTCATCACCACCGACGCGGTGCTGCGGGTGATGGCATAGCCAAGCAATACACCGATGACACTGAAAACGATTTCGCTCATCACGATCACGGTTTTGCTGAGGGAATTGAACTGAAGCACCAGGATCAGCAGGATCAGGCCGAGGGCAATAACGAGGGCCACCTGCAGGAAGGACATGGTTTCTGCCATTTGTTCGCCTTCCCCCGTCTGGGCAACGCTCACGTCTTCGGGTTTTCCCGGGAATGCATCGATCGCATATTTAATCTGCTCATTCACACCAGCCGGTGTGTATCCCTGGCTTACCAGTACGTTGGAAAAGATGGTAATCACCCTTTTCTGGTTCTTACGCTTAATGCTTCCGTACGTGCTGCTGAGATCCACCTTGACCACCGAACTGATGGGTACCTGCCTGATCTGGCCCGTGCTGAAGTCGCGGTAAGTGATGCGCATGTTCAAGAGGTCAGAAAGGGTCCTGCGTTGCTGTTCGGTATTGCGTAATTGGATTTTGTATTCGTCTTCGCCGATCTTCAGCTTGGAGATTTCCTTGCCGAAGAGCGCGGTGCGGATTTCCATACCGATTTGTCCCGTGGAAATGCCCTGGGTGAGGGCCCTTTCCCGGTCGATCCGCAAACTGATTTCCGGGTTGGAGAGATCCACATCCAGTTTCAGTTCTTCCACGCCCGGGATATTCTTCCCGTCCAGGTAGTTCTTCAGGGCAACAGCCGTTGTGGTGAGCGTTTCAAAGTTTTCCCCGGACACCTCGATATTGATGGGCGATTGCGTGGGAGGTCCGTTGCTTTCCTGGGCTACGGAGATTTCCGCGCCTGGGATTCCTTTGATTTCCTGGCGGATGGCGTCCAGGTAGGGTTTGGTTGACTGTCCATGGCGTTCTTCGAAGGGCACAAAGGAAACCTGTATCCTGCCCAGTTCCGGGCGGGTGCTGCGATCGCCGCTGTTGGGGTCGCTGGCGCCTACCGCAACGTTTGCGATGACCGATTCCACAATCTCATTTTCCTTGCCATCCTGCATCCCCAGTACCTTGTAAACGCGTTTTTCGAGTTCCTGCGTAACCGAGTCGGTATACTTGATGTCCGTGCCGGCCGGAAGTTTCATGTATACGTATACGTTATTCGGATCGCCGGAAGGGAACAGTACCACGGGCACATTGCGCATGCCGAAAAACATGAAGGAGAATACCAGCAATCCGAAAGTAGCCACCAGCAGCCACACCGGCCTCCAGCCTTTCAGCGCCCAGCGTAGCAGTTTTTCGTACCGGTTCATCATGGCGGGCAGGAAACGGTTCTGGAATGCTTCAATCGTATCGTGCAGGATATAACGGTTAAAAACGGAAAGAGCGGCGATGAAGAGCAGCAGGTTCCCGAAGAAGCGGTAACCGGAATGGTCCTGGGAGTATCCGAAGATGTCCAGCAATACGCCGATCGCGATCGTTACCCAAAGCAGGGGTTTTTTGAAGATGGCACTTTTGGGTTCCTTGTGTGATTCATGGTGCGTCATGAAGTCCACCGCAAAGACGGGGTTCATGATGTACGCTACGATCAGCGATGCCGTGAGTGTGAAAATGAGCATCACGGGTAGGTAGACCATGAATTTGCCGATGATACCCGGCCAGAACAGCAGGGGTACAAAGGGCGCAAGGGTGGTGAGGGTGCCTGCAAGTACTGGCACAAACACCTCGCCGGCGGCATATTTGGCCGCATCTTCCGATGATATGAATCCTTTGCCCTGGGTGAAGATGCGGTGGGTGTTTTCAATCACCACGATCGCATCATCCACCACGATCCCCAGCCCGAAGAGCAGCGCGAAGAGGACAATGAAATTGAGGGTTACGGTGGACCCGGTGAATGCATCTGCCGATGGCAGGAAGATGAAGGCCAGGAACATGCTCAGCGGTACGGACAAGGCCACGAAAAACGCATTGGTGACGCCCATGAAGAACATGAGTACGATCATCACGAGTATGAATCCAATCACAATGGAGTTAACCAGTTCATTGAATGCCGCACCCGCCTTGATGCTCAGGTCGCCGGTGATGGTGATGTCCAGGTCTTTCGGAAACTGGTCCTGTTTCAATTGCCGGACGATGGCATTGATCTGTTCAGAAGCCTCGATCAGGTTTTCACCGGTCCGTTTGATGATGCTCAGGGTAACCACATTCTTTCCGCCCAGCCGCGCATAGCTTTCCGGTTCGCGGATGGTATCCCTTATAACAGCGATTTCACGCAGGTAAATGGGCGCGCCATTGATATTTTTCACAATTACCTGCTCAAGGTCGAGGGCGGTTTTGAACTGTCCGTTCACCCGCAGGGTTCTTTTTTGCTCCCCTACTTCCAGTAGGCCGCCCGAGATATCCGCGTTTTCCCGCTGTATGGCCTGTTCAATATCCGTGAAGCCGATCTTGGCCACTTCCATTTTGTATTTGTCAACGTTGACCTGGATTTCCCTTTCAGGGGAACCTACGAGGTCGATGCGGTTGATCATGGGAAGCTCCTCCAGCCGGTCTTTCAGGGTTTCGGCAAAATCGCCCAGCTTTACGGGGTCGTAGTCGCCGCTGACGTTTACCGCCATAATCGGGAATTCAGAAAAACTGATTTCCTGGACAACGGGTTCCTGTGTCAGGTCGTTCGGGAGATCCCTTTTGGACTTGTCCACCGCATCCCTGACTTTCTGCAGGGCCACATCTGTCTTGACGGATGTGCTGAATTCAACGATGATCGCGGAAAAATCCTGCAGGGAAGTACTGGTAATCTTGTTGATCTTCACGCCGGTAATGCCCTTCAGTTCCTTTTCGATAGGCCTGGTGACCAGGTTCTCCATGTCCTTGGGCGAATTTCCCACGTACACGGTTTGCACATACACGGTTGGGATCACCACGTCCGGGAACTGTTCCTTGGGAAGCGTCACGAAAAGGGACACGCCCCAGGCGGTGACGAAGAGCGTGATGAGGTATACGGCGGTCTTGTTATTGATCGCCCAGTTAGTGGCAAAGAATGTTTTCGCCCTTTTGATCAGGTGATGATCCTTGCCGTTATTGGTTTGTGTTGACATAAATATGATTTGTCTGCGTTCGTAACTGTCCTGCCTATTTGATATTGGTATCGATGAGCTGTCCCTCGTACAATCCCTGGAAGCCCTTGGTGATCAGCTGTTCGCCGGATGCAAGGCCATTTCTGATCTCGATAAGCTCGTCATAAAATTCACCTACGGACACAGGTTTTTTCCGGGCCACTTTTTTGCCGTTTTCATCTTTCAGCACAAACACGTATTTGCCTTTGTCATCACTCTGGATGGTTTCCACGGGTACCACAATCGCATTTTTGGACTCATGGTCCAGGATCCGGACAATCGCTACCTGGTTGGGCTTCAGTTGTGGGCTGGCCGGGACCTTGCTTTCCGCGATGAAGCTCCTGTTGGTGGTGCTGATCAGTTCGCCGATATGGGAGATCTGGGTATTGAAACTCTTGTTGATGTCCGGTACATCCACGATCACGGGCATGCCTTTGCGGATCCGGGAAATATAGTTTTCGGGTACATCCACGGTAGCTTTAAGGGCACTGGGATTGACGATCGTGATACCGGCTGCCGGGTTGCCCGTGAATGTTTCACCCACGCGGATGTTGACCGTTTCCACGATCCCCGAAACTTCAGACGTGACGCGGGAATAACTCAGTTGTTCCCTGACAACGGCTATTTGTTTTTCGATGCTTTCCACGTTGTTTTTGGCAGTGAGGTACTGTACTTCCGTACCGATGCCATCGTCCCAGAGGTTTTTCTGACGCTCGTAAATATTCCGGGCAAAGGAGAGCTGGGATTCGAGTTGTTTGATGTTTTGCTGTACCAGCCCGTCATCCAGCTGCATGATGAGCTGGCCCTTCCGCACCTGGTCGCCCTGTTTCACGTAAATGGATCGAACCTGTCCGCCCATGCCCCTGGGCGTGACGAAGTAAATGTTCTCGGTGGTGATCCTTCCCTGGAGATCGATATAGTGCGCGAAATCCCTGGTTTCAATGGCGGTAACACCCACCAGTTTCACTTTTTCCTGGGCTTTGGAAGGGTCAAGGGCGATGATTTCCTTTTCCAGCTTTCCGATTTGTTCGGTAATGGATTGCTGCTCTTTCTTGAGCGCCTCCAGTTGCAGCTGTTTGTCGGTAAGATTGCCGGCGGATTCCTTGCGGCTGCCTCCGCAGCCTGCAAGCAAAAATAATGCGGTGATAAGAACGATCGGCTTCATGCGTTTGCTTTTATACGTTTATTCAGGTGTTGAAGATTAAAGTTTTCCGAGGGAACGGTAGTAGACAATCTTGGCATTGACGGCATCATACAGTGCCTGGAAATAGTTGCTTTGGGCGTTTTGGAAATCCGTGTCTGCCTGGAGGATCTCGAAACTGGATCCGATACCCTGCTCGTATTTTTTCTTCGTGGTGTTGAAGACTTTTTCCGCGAGGGCCATGTTGCGTTCCTGGATATCCAGTGTTGTCAGTGAATTCCTCAACTGGTTAACCGCGGCTTCCCGTTGGAAATCGATTACCCTTTCCAGGTTTTCCTTGCTGTTTTGCGTTTTTTCCAGGCTGTACCGCGCCTGTTTGACCCGGTTATGTTTCTGGAATCCATCGAAAATTGGCACGCTCAGGTTCACGCCGGCAATAGAGGTCTTGTACCAGGGCTGGCTGAAATCAAAGAAGTTGAATTCCCCGCGCAGGGCGTTTTCGCTGAAGTTCCAGTATGCGGACAGGGTAGGTGCATATTGCAGTTTGTACCGCTTCAGGTCCAGTTGTTGCAGTTCCGTTACGGTATTGAGCAACTGGATCTCCGTACGGTCCTCATACCGGAAATCGGCGGAAGACAGCAGTTCCCGCTTGACCGCATCTGAAGACAGGGTGTCCGTGAGAAAGATGGTGTCCCGCTGGCTGAGACCCATGGCATATTTCAGGGACGCATAGCCGATATAGATCAGGTTGTCGAACTGGGAACTGGTTGCCTGCAGGTTATTCAGGTTCACCTGGGTCTTGTCGATGTCCAGCTTTTCAGCAAAACCGTTTTTATACAGCTTCTCCTGTTCGGCCAGGAGTTTTTGCAGCCTTGTGATGCTTTCCTTCAGGTATCCCTGGCGCTTTTCGGCGATGACCACGCTGTAATAAGTCCTG
>JALOMP010000200.1 GCA_025455365.1 Chitinophagaceae bacterium
TAACCAGCACGTCAAACCCAATCTGCGTGATCTGTTGCAGCACGGCGATCTCGCCCATTTTTTCCAGTTCTTCAAACCGGGCCTTGCTGGCGCGAACGCGCATTCCGTTGTAGACCCTCCAGTTGGCGGTCAGGTTTACATTGAGGATATCATTTGTTGCGCCGTTCCGGTTAATCTCCGTTCCGTTGGATAATTGCTGGTTAAGGTTGGTCAGGGCCAGGGTATTGGCCAGCCCCGCCGTTACCGTTGGCCATCGCCCTGCATTTCCCCAGTTGTTATTAATGGCCGCGATATCAAGGTCGCCGCGTACGATCTGGATGTTCAGGTTCTCGTTCACGGCGATATCCACTGCCTGGCGGGCCGTCAGCAGGCTGTCCTGGGCATTGGCCGTGGAAAAAATCAGCAGACACCAAAACAGCATCTTACGCATCATGTTGTTCTCTTTTTTTCCGGGAAATAAATGAGTAAAGGGCAGGTACCACAAACAGGGTGAGCACAAGGGCGAAGAGCATGCCGCCCACGATCACAATGCCCAGCGGGATGCGACTTTTACCGGCCGATCCGAATGCCATGGCAATCGGTAAAGCACCGAGGGTAGTGGCCAGGGTGGTCATCAGGATGGGCCGTAAACGGGCCACCGCGGCATCCACGGCCGCCGAGAATTTGTCTCTTCCCTGCTCCCGCATCTGGTTGGCAAATTCCACAATCAGGATACCATTCTTGGTCACCAGGCCGATCAGCATGATGATGCCGATCTGTGAGAATATATTAAGCGTCTGGTCAAAAACGGACAGGCTCAGCACCGCACCGGCCAGTGCCAGCGGCACGGTGATCATGATGATAAAGGGATCCAGGAAGCTTTCGAACTGCGCGGCAAGAACGAGGTATATCAGCACCAGTGCCAGCACGAAGGCAAACATGGTATTGGAGGAACTCTCCGCGAAATCACGGGAGGTTCCGGTCAGCGAAGTGGAAAATGTTTCATCCAGGGTTTCATCGGCAATGCGTTCCATCTCCTTGATGCCTTCGCCCAGCGTTCTGCCGGGTGCCAGACCGGCAGATACGGTGGCGCTTTTCAGCCGGTTATAGTGGTATATGGTTGGCGGATTGGACGCTTCCCGGATATTCACCAGGTTATCCAGTTGGATCAGCTGGCCGTTGCGACTCCGGACATAAAACGCTTTCAGGTCCAGCGGTGCGTCCCTGTCGGCCCGGTCCACCTGGCCAATCACCTGGTATTGTTTTCCGTTGCGAATGAAGTAGCCGAAGCGCCTGCCGCTGAGTGCCAGTTGCAGGGTATTGGTGATGTCCAGGATGGAAACACCCAATTCACTCGCCTTGAGACGGTCAATGGTTATTTGTAACTCTGGTTTGTTGAATTTCAGGTTCACGTCGAAACCCTGGAACACCGGGCTCTTCGCAACCTGTTCCATGAAGGGCGGAACTTTCTGCGCGAGTTTTTCAAAGTTCAGGTTCTGGATCACAAAAGCCACCGGCAGGGCGCCTCTTGAACCGAGGCCCACCGAAATCGTCTGTTCCTGCAGGGTCAACACGCGGACATTGGTATAATTTCGAAAAATTCGATTCAGCTGTTGCGCAATGTCATTTTGCGAACGTTCCCTTCCAGATGCATCCTTTAAACCAATGCTCACAAATGCTGAATTCACACCGCCGGCGCCGCCAAAGCTGGGCGCGAAACTCAGTGCGATGTACCGTTCGGGAACGGAATCGATTACTTTCTGCGTAACATCCATGACCACTTTGTCCATGAAGTCGAAATCCGTTCCCTCCGGGGCCAGTACGCTAAGGCGAAGCCGGTTACGGTCCTCCATCGGCGCCAGCTCTGAAGGCAGCGATTTCCCAACAAAAAAGATGATCCCGGCACATGCGCCCACGATCAACAACGCAAGCCACCGGTGTTTCATGAACCAACCCAGGGCAGTGCGATAGCCGTTTTCAAGCCCCCGGAAGAAGGGTTCGGTTTTCAGGTAAAACCAGGAATGTTTGTGGACGCCTTTGCGGGTGAGGTAGATATTCAATACCGGGGTGAGGGTCAGCGAAACAAAGGCGGAGATCAGCACCGCGCCGGCCACTACGATACCGAATTCCCGGAACAATCGCCCTACGAAACCCTGGAGGAAAATAATCGGGAGGAACACGATGGCCAGGGTGAGCGAGGTGGCGATGACCGCGAAGTAGATTTCATTGGCGCCTTCCCGGGCCGCCTTGTATTTGTCCATGCCCTGCTCCATCTTCTTAAAGATGTTTTCCGTGACCACGATACCGTCGTCCACCACCAGGCCCGTGGCCAGTACGAGCGACAGCAAAGTGAGTACGTTCACTGAAAAGCCGGCGATGTACATGATGAAAAAGGCGCCGATCAGGGAAACCGGGATATCGATCAATGGACGGAACGCGATGGTCCATTCCCGGAAGAACAAATAAATGATGATCACGACCAGGCTGATGGCAATCACCAGGGTTTCTTCCACTTCCTCAATCGCCTTTCGAACGAAGGTGGTGCGGTCGTACCCTATTTCCAGCATGATATCTTCCGGGAGGTCCTTCTTGACGGTTTCAATGCGTTTATAAATCTCGTCGGCGATCGCCACCTGGTTGGATCCCGGCTGCGCTACCACGGCCAGGTTGACGGAACGGAAATTATTCTTCCGGGTGGCACTCTCTTCGTTTTCGGGACCGAGCGTGGCATAGCCCACATCCTTCAGTCGTATGATCCGGCCCGCGTCCTGCTGGATGATGAGGTTATTAAAATCGTCCTCCGTGGCCAGTTTGCCATATGCTTTCACCGTGAGCTCGGTGGCGCTTCCCCGTACTTTTCCGCCGGGCAGCTCTATGTTTTCCCGGTCCAGGGCATTGCGCACATCCTGGATGGTGAGCCGGTAGGCCGCCAGTTTGGAGGGGTCAAACCAGATGCGCATCGCAAAGCGCTGCCCGAACACGTTTACGGAACTGACCCCGTTGATGGTTTGCAACCTTTCCTGGACCACGTTTTCGGCCAGGTCCGTCAGTTCCAGCAGGGTTCGCTTGTTGCTCTGCATCTGCATGAACACGATGGGGTCCGAGTCCGAGTCCTGCTTGGCTACGGTGGGTGGTGAATCGATATCCTGGGGCAGCTGGCCGGCGGCCTGCGATACTTTCTCCCGTACGTCATTGGCGGCTTTCTCCAGGTCAACACCGAGTTCGAATTCCACCGTGATATTGCTGCTGCCTTGCGCACTGGAGGAAGTGATGGTACGCACCCCTTCCACGCCGTTGACGGCTTTTTCCAGGGGTTCCGTGATTTGTTGTTCGATGATCTCTGCATTGGCGCCCAGGTAGGAGGTCCGCACGTTCACCACCGGCGGGTCAATGGCCGGGTATTCGCGTACGCCCAGGAATGTATAACCGATGGCTCCGAAAATGATGATCACGATGGAGAAAACCACCGCCATCACCGGTCGCCTGATACTGAGTTCCGATAAGTTCATGCGCTACAAATTCTGGGATTACTGAATTTTGGTAAGCTTCACCTTCGATTCCGGCCGGATAAACAACAAGCCCGTGGTGATCAGGGTATCACCGGGTCGCAGGCCTTCCGTTACCTGGACATCACTGGAATCACGCACACCGGTTGAAATATTCGTGAATACCGGTTTGCCTTCTTTCAGCACCACCACCTGTTTTCCGCGGGCAACAGGGATGATGGCCAGCGAGGGTATCATGATGGCTTTATCGTTCCTGCCGAGGATGATGCTCACTTTGGCGAAATTGCCCGGTACCAGGTATCGATCCGGGTTTCGGATGATGGCCCGGATGCGCAGGTTGCGGGTGTTCTCCTCCACGCTGCTTTCCGTGGCGGAAATGCTGGCCCGGTAGGTATTGGGGGATCCCTCAATTTCGAAGTCCACTTCCAGTCCATTCCGGATTTGGGCACTGTATTTTTCAGGGACACTGAATTCGATTTTCAGTTGTCCAACCTGGCTGATGGTGGTGAGGATATTGGTGGGCGATACATACGCACCCGGGCTGACGTTCTTGAGACCCAATTTTCCGCTGTAAGGCGCCCGGATTTCCGTTTTCCCGATATTTACCTGGGTCAGTTCAATATCCGCCTTGAGGTTGCTGAGAGATAGCAGGCTCAGGTCGTAGTCCTGCTGGCTGATGCCCCCGATTTTCAGCAGTTCCCGCTGCCTTTCCTCTGTTTTTTCCGCGATGGCCAGTTGTACCTGGAGTTTTTTCAACTCGGCTTGAAGGTCGCCGTCGAAGAGTTTGGCCAGCAGATAACCCCTTCCTACCATGGCGCCCTCCCTGATCTGCAGGCTGACGATCCGGCCCGATATCTCCGGACGTATTTCCGTGGATTCAAACGGCAGGATATTGCCGGTCACTTCCACCGTTTCACTGATCGCGCTGGTTTTGACCACGAGGGCCTCCACCTGCAACGGTCCGGCGTTGGCCGGCCCGCCGGCTGCGGCAGCGTCTTTCTTTTTGTCGTTACAGGCGGAAATGGAGAGGCAGGCAATGAGGGCAACAGTAATTCTTCTCATGACAGCGTGAAATTAAGCCTTCCCGATTCATTTGGACGGGTTGAGGCCTTTTTTTATACGGGTGGTTGGGTAGCAATTAGATGCCTTTCCTTGTTAAAACTTTCACCGGGCCGAAAGTTTTGTACTTAATCAACGCGTACGGACTGCCGGGGGCCAGAAACGCCTGCAAGGCATCGCCCAACACTCTACCCGACTTTGGCCCCATTCTCCACCGCCTGAAGCGGGCTGAGCAACACCACATCCTTATCCGGCGTATATACGCCCAGGACCAGGCATTCACTGACAAAAGGTCCGATCTGTTTGGGTGGAAAATTGATTACAGCGATGACCTGCCGGCCCACGAGCTCTCCCGGCTGGTAGAAAGCGGTGATCTGTGCGGATGACTTGCGGATGCCCTCGGGGCCAAAATCGATCAGCAGTTTATAGGCCGGTTTCATGGCTTGGGGGAATACGGCCGCCTCCAGGATGGTACCCGCGCGGATATCCACTTTTTCAAAATCGCTCCATGATATCGCCATTGCATAGTATATTTAAAACAGGAATGATTGGATGCACTCCAAGGTTACGAATTATACCCAACTTAAATACCATCGCATGAAACCTTCTTCCAGGCGTCAGTTTATCCGGCAGTCGGCCCTCGCCGGCGCTGGCTTTTTTATTGTTCCCCGGCATGTGCTGGGCAAAGGATTCCGGGCGCCCAGTGATAAACTGAATATCGCCGCGATTGGCGCCGGGGGCAAAGCCGAAGTGAATATTCCCTATGCCTGGAACAACGGTGCGGAGAATATCGTCAGTCTCTGTGATGTGGACGACCGTATGGCGGCCAACATGCGCAAGAAATTTCCGCAGGCATCGTATTACCGCGACTACCGCGTGATGCTGGAGAAAGAGCAAAAGAATATTGATGCAGTCATCGTCACCACACCCGATCACATGCACTATGTGCAGACCATCGCCGCGATGGAACTCGGCAAGCATGTGTACACCGAGAAACCGCTCACGCACGATATCGCCGAAGCGCGCCTTCTCACCGAAGCGGAGCAGAAATACAAAGTGGTCACGCAGATGGGCAACCAGGGCAGCAGCGGCGATGATACCCGTAAGGTAGAAACCTGGATCCAGGAAGGCGTCATCGGCGATGTCCATACCGTGCATGTATGGACCAACCGTCCCACCTGGCCGCAGGGCATCTCGGCGCCAACCAATACGGAGCCCGTTCCTTCCTGGGCACGGCGCCCGATCGCCCCTATAACAAAATTTTCCTTCCCGCCAACTGGCGCGGCTGGTGGGATTACGGCACGGGTGCCTTGGGCGATATGGGCTGCCATTTCATGGACGTGCCCTTCCGCGCGTTGCGCCTCGGTTACCCGACGGCGGTAGAGTGTTCTGTTGGTTCCGTCTATACCGGCTTTTTCCAGGAAGCGTACTATCCGGATTCCTGCCCGCCTTCG
>JALOMP010000201.1 GCA_025455365.1 Chitinophagaceae bacterium
TCAGAAGCGCCGCCGTCCCCAGCAGGAAGAATGCTCCGGGAAAATGCACCGGCGCAGAGGGGCTGGTGAAGCGAGCAAACAGGGTAGTCATGAGCGGGGGGCCTATGATGGAGGTGGCGCTCATGAGGCTGGTCAGCGCTCCCTGCAGTTCGCCCTGTTCATTGGCCGGAACATGGCTTGAAATAACGCCCTGTATGGCCGGACCGGCAATCCCGCCGAGGCAATAAATGAATGTGAAGGCAAACATCATCCAGGTATTGGAAGCAAACGCAAAAAGGACCATCCCGATGCTATAGAGAAAAAGACCTGTATACAGGCTTTTTTCCTGTCCCAGTTTTGGAATGATAATGCGTATCAGCCCGCCCTGGACCAGGGCTATCATCAGCCCGATAAAGGCAAGGGAATAGCCCACCATTTTCTCATCCCAGTGCAGTTTGCCGATTCCGTAATAACTCCAGGTGCTCTGCACGGCGTGGGCGGCGATATACACCAGTGTCAGGGATACCACGAGGCCGGAAATGGCACGATACTTCCTGAGTTGCACCAGTGAACCAGCAGGATTGGCCCTTTTCCAGTCAAAAGCCCTTCGCTTCTCCGGAGGGAGGGATTCAGGCAATACGAAATAACCATAAAGCCAGTTCAGCAACGTGAGCACGGCAGCTGCCATAAACGGCACCCGCGGACCATACTGTCCCAGGAGGCCGCCAATCAGCGGACCGATGATGAAGCCAAGGCCGAAGGCCGCCCCGATCATGCCAAAATTCTGGGCCCGCTTGTCTGGTTCACTGATGTCCGCCACATATGCAGATGCCGTGGTGAAACTGGCCCCGGTTATTCCGGCAATCACCCGTCCAACAAAGAGCCAGGCGATACTCGGGGCCAGGGCAAGGAAGATATAATCTATTCCAAATCCAAACAGGGAGAACAGCAGCACGGGCCTTCTCCCGTATCGGTCGCTGAGGTTGCCTAGTACCGGGGCGCACAAGAACTGCATAAAAGCATAAGCAAACATGAGTAATCCGCCATAGGAGGACGCCGTTGAAATATCGCCCCCGGTCAGCTGCCGGATCAGTGCCGGCATCACGGGGATGATAATCCCGAACCCGATCACGTCTATCAGGACGGTGACGAAAATAAACCCCAATGCAGCTTTTCCGGTGACGGCCATCCCTTTTGCTTTGCGTAAAAATAAGCCTTCAGCTAAATAATTCAGGCATTGGGACGTTTGTAAGGAAACCTAACCCAAAATCCCGTCCCATGGATTTCTTCCAACCCCTGATGATCATGGTATCCGGACCCTACCGAAGCGGCACGCAGGATGACCCCGCGAAAATAGAAGAAAACCTGCGGTTGCTGGAAGAAGTGGCCCTGCAGATTTACCGTAAAGGACATATGCCCGTGCTCGGAGAATGGCATGCCCTGCCCCTCATCAAAAGGGCTGGCTCCAGGGAAATCGGCGATGAGCTGTTTACCGAATTTTTCCACCCGGCTGCGTTGCGATTGCTGGAAAAATGCGATGCGGTGTTGCGTATCGGCGGCGCTTCGCACGGCGCGGATGAAATTGTACGGACCGCACAGGAATATGGCAAAATTATCTTCCTGCACCCGGATGACGTACCGGAAGCATTCGCCCTGGCTACCTGCTGATCAGGCATCTACCGAATCATACACCACCACCTTCTTCCATAAAGAAGCACATTCTTCCACGAACTTCAGGTGGATGGGGTCTGACTGGTAGGACTCCTGATCCTGCATATTGTCAAACAGGAGCAACCAGGACACGGAATAGGATCGGTCGATCACTTCCCGGTTGGTAGTGGCAGGCCTGCCGATGTGCGACATGCGGATGGTTTTTACTTTCCTGAGCTTTTCCAATCCCTCAAGCAGTTTCGCCAGGTCTTCCCTGCTTTCCGGATTCCTGAGCCAGAAATACACATGGTGTACAAACATATTCTTCTTGGGGGTTTCTTTTTCCATCCCCATGCCAAAGGTAGGCAATGCAGAAACGGCAGCCGCGGCGGCAGCTTGTTGCAGGAACCGGCGACGGCCGGCAGATCCTTTTTTCATGAGACTTATTTATTTTCTTTTAACCAGTCGCGAATGCCATCCGTGATTTTCCTGGCTACGGATTTCTGAAAACGAGGGTCCAGTATTTTTTTCTCGTCTTCCGGGTTGCTGAGGAATGCCACTTCCACCAGGCAGTTCGGGTATTCAGTGGGTCCGCTCAGCGCGAAATTGAAATGGCCGACATTGCCAAACTCCTTCAACTTCAGTTCCAGCATCCGCTTCAGGATATGCCCGGACAGCGGCCGGAAGCCAATATAGCGATAATACGTACTCGTTCCCTGCACCGTATCCCGCCCGGAAGAGTTCAAATGGATGCTCACCAGCAGGTCCGGATCCGCCTGCCTCAGCATCAGGATCCTGTCTGGCATGTCCAGCGTGGTATCGGTGGTCCTTGTCATGAAAATATTCCTGGCTCCACTTTTACGCAAGTGGCTCTCCAGTTCCCGCGCGATCCGAAGGCAGTAGTCCTTTTCCAGGACACCGCTTGAAACGCCCGTGGCGCCTGTATTCGCGCCTCCGTGCCCCGCGTCGATGGCAATGGACATTTTTCGGATATCCATCGACGTTGGCTGTCGTTTCACCCTGACTAGCAACCTGTTACCGGTAGAGTCATAGTGTATATGGTACCCCCAGTGCTGCGCGTGTACCAGGTCTATGTGCACACGGAGCACGTCATCCTCCACCTGTTCATACCAGGTGTTCCGGATTTCCCGGGCCGTGTTCAGTTGTGTGACCCAATTGGTGTTGGATGTAACCCCGAAGATATCCACCAGGATCCGGGAGGGTCCCACCTGCATCTGGCTCCGGTAGGGCAGTTTCTCCGGGAGGGCGATAGCAACATAGTCGAATCGATCATCGCCATATACCCGGAAATTGCCGGAAAGCCTGTAAGCGGGTGCCGGCCTGGTGTCATTTTTCAAACGGACATTCTCCTTGGGAATAAACGCTTTGTGGTTGGCCGAAAGCCTTATGATATAATCCCTGTCCAGGCTGTCAACCACCTGCAGGAGTACCTGTGAATCCAGGTAGGTCATCTTGGCGCCACCCAGCCTGTCATCCCCGGGCCCGTATTCCAGGTAGGGCAGCTTGCCGGTGCTTTCCGCCCAGCGAAGCCCTTGTTGGGCAGCCAGGTGGTCGTTAATGAACAACAGGCATAGAATGAGGGCAACCAGGAACTTCATGTTTGCAAAGTAACCGAATTAACGCGTCCGGTTTTTCGTAAATCTACGGAGGCCTCCGAGCACTTTCACCTGATTTTACCGGAAAGCACGGAGCCTGAAAATTTCGGATAGCCGATTCCGTTTATATGTAAGTCCGTTGTAGAACAATCCAACCCAATGAACAACACACTATTCCACACATCCTACCATTTATTGAATTTCCTCACGATACTGGTACTGACCTTGCCGGTGATGACGCTGCTGATCCGGAAAAAATGCTGGAAGCCGCATTTCCTTCCGATAGCTTCCATCTTCCTCCTCTTCCTGGCGTCTTCGCTTTTAAATAACCAGATGCCCGACCTCGGCGAACATACTGCCGGTCTGGCCAGTACGGCCAGCTTCCTGTTCCTGTCCCCGCTGGCCCTGTACTTCCTGCTGTTCTTCCTGAATGATCCTGAAAGACCGGACTTCAAAAGGGCCATCCGAATCAGTCTTTTCCTCTACCTCCTTACGGGACTCAGCCTTTTTTTTTGGAGAGGCCTGGACGAAACCACCGGGATGCTCACCACGGGGCTGGGCTTCCTGCTGGTACTGTTGTTCAGCATGCCGATTTTTTTGCGCCAGATCAGGACCAGCATACATAAGCGGACAGACACCGGCATGGCCTTCATGATTACATCGATTGTATTTGCATTTTCCTGTTACACGCTGATTTTCCTCATGCAATTCGTGGCAGGCCCCGGTAAACGGCAGGAAGAATTGTTCCTGCTCTTCCAGTTGATCACCATCTTCTTCGCCCTGTTGATGACCACCGGGATTGCCCTGTTCAAACCCAGTATACCGGTACGGGAACCGGACATAAAAAGCAAGCGCATACCCATGCTTACGGAATGGGAAGAGTATTCGGGTAAATAACTTACTGCACCGGCAAAAAAAATCCGGGCCGGGCCCGGATTTCAAACTGGCGGTGGATCCAGTCTAAAAAGTATACGCATTGTCCGCGATCAACTTCGCCGCAATCCGCCTGCGCGCGTCTTTGCTGTTGAAAGGTTCGGCCTTGGTAAAGCGCTTCACCCCCAGCAACATCATACGCTGCTCGTCACCGGACGCAAATGCGTTGATGGCATCTTTCCCTGCCTTGTTAACCTTGTCGGCCGCGTCATAGAGATAGGTGCGGGCCATATCCGTATGCAGGGCTGCGGCCTGTCCGCCCCGTAGCTCGGACAGCTTTATGGCCCTCAATAAGGCGCTTTCCGCATGGAATACTTCTATGGCCATATCCGCGATGTTCATCAGGATCTCCTGCTCCTGTTCGATCTGCATCATCAGCTTCTGCACCGCTGCACCGGCAACCATCAGGATGGCCTTTTTCATGTTTCGGATCAGTTTACGGTCAGCGGCAAACGCATCGTCTTCTTCATTGCCAAACTCCGGTATGCTCATCAGTTCCTTCTGAACGGCCATGGCGGGACCCATCAGGTCCAGCCTGCCTTTCATGGCCCGCTTCAGGATCATGTCCACCGTCAGGAGACGGTTGATCTCATTGGTCCCCTCATAGATGCGGTTGATGCGGCTGTCCCGGTAAGCCCTGGAAATATTGTACTCCGCGCTGAAGCCATTCCCGCCATGCACCTGGACGCCCTCGTCCACGGCCAGGTCCAGCAGCTCGCTGCCGAATACCTTGAGAATGGCGCATTCCACGGCATATTCTTCGGCAGCGCCCAATAAAGCCTCGTGGAATGGCTTACCGGCGGCCAATAATTCTTTTTCCTTTTCTTCCACCCACATGGCCGAGCGGTACAGGGCTGCTTCGGCTACCCATGTATGTATGGCAACATCCGCCAGCTTCTGCTGGATCGCGCCAAACTTGGCGATGGGCTGCTTGAACTGCTCCCGGGTGTTTGCATATTGTATGGTGATGTCCAGGGATGCTTTGGCTCCGCCAAGGGCAGCGGCACAGAGTTTCAGCCGACCGATATTGAGGATGTTGAAAGCAATGACATGGCCCTTGCCGATCTCGCCCAGCAGGTTTTCCGCCGGTACCTTGCAGTCCTGGAAATAGAGCTGTACCGTAGAGGACCCCTTGATACCCATCTTCTGTTCTTCCGGGCCTTGCGTGAATCCTTCCGTGCCGCGTTCGATAATAAAAGCCGAGAATTTATCACCGTCGATCTTCGCAAAAACCGTGTAAACGTCGGCGAAACCACCGTTGGTGATCCAGCACTTCTGCCCATTCAGGATATAGTGTTTGCCGTCCTCACTCAGTTTGGCCGTTGTTTTGGCGCTCAGCGCATCACTGCCGCTGTTGGGCTCCGTAAGGCCATAGGCGCCTTTCCATTCGCCGCTGGCCAGTTTGGGAATATACCGGGCTTTTTGTTCCGGTGTCCCAAAGTACAGGATTGGCAATGTTCCGATACCCGTATGGGCGGCAATCGCAACGGAAAAAGAGTGTCCCCCTCCCAGTCCTTCATTGACGATCGTAGACGTAATGAAATCCTTTCCGAGCCCGCCGTACTCCTCCGGGATGGATGCGCCC
>JALOMP010000202.1 GCA_025455365.1 Chitinophagaceae bacterium
TGCTGGTCCAGTACCCGGAAGACCACCTGATCCTCTATGGCCGGAGCATGGGAAGCGGGTTCGCCACCAAGCTTGCTTCGGATAACCGTCCCCGTTACCTGATCCTGGATGCGCCCTACTACAGTTTCTCCAAAGTGGTGGAACGATACCTGCCCTTCCTGCCCCTGCGATTCGTGTTACGCTTCAAGCTCCGGTCAGACAAGTGGATCCGCAAGGTTACCTGCCCCATCTATATCCTCCACGGCACGCGCGACTGGCTCATTCCCATCAAACACAGCATGCGGTTGCAGGAATTAAACCCGAACCGCACCACGCTGATCCGCATAGATGGTGGCGGGCACAACAACCTGCCCGATTTTCCCGAGTACCACAATTTCATCCGGGATATCCTGAAATCTTAAGGGCGATCATCATCCGCCTCCGGCAGGGGCATGGAGGTTGTTTACCGATGTTGCCAGCCGGCGGGCAGGGACAGGATGTCAAAATGCTCCCGTTTCATCAGGTCCCGTTTCGTCAACGGTGTGTCCATCACCTTGCGGAAAATGGTGGAGCGACTGTCTTCGGGATGGGCCATGTACAGCGTACGTCCGCCGGCACTCATGATATCAAACAATTCCTCCCTTTCGGCCTGCACCAGGTAGTGGTTGCATTCTGACAACAGTACCGGGTTGAATTCCCGGATCACCGGCTGGAGGGTGCGGATGATTTCTTTATCGTATCCTTCCGCGTCTACCTTGATGAACCGAAGTCTTTGCAGGTATGTGGCATAATAGCTGCGGAGCAGGTGCTCCAGGTTCCTGCCTTCCACCTGGAGGGTGTATTTGTGGAAGCGGTCCTGGACTTTTCGCTGGCTCAGGTAGCCGCCATTACAGAAGCTGGCGTCCGAATAATTAAAGGTCATGGTGCCATCTTCGGCGGTTGCCGCGATGCACAGGGGTTTGATATGGGTGAGGGCAGGGTTGAGGCGCGCATTTTCTTCGAGTACGCGGAACACGTATTTGTTGGGTTCCAGGGCCAGGACCATGCCTTGCTTCCCAACGGCCAGCGCCATGGGTAGGGTGGTGTCCCCGGTGTGCGCACCGATGTCGATGGCGAAATCGCCCTCCCGCAGGTATTGCCGGTAGAAAGACACGATGCCTTCATCAACCCGGAAGGGTTCGTTGAAGGGATGCGTCCATTGCGCGGTTTCGATGGTGCCATAGGGTTCAACGGTAAAGCGATCGATCCGCGTGCCATATTCGTGGAACTCCTTTTTCAGTTTTTTCCGGCGGAAGGATGCCAGTATTTTTTCGAGCATACGGTGATATTTCCTTTCCGGTCCAAGTTACTGTAATTTTGCGCAACCCTTCCATGGCGCTACATCGCACAAAACTGGCACGCTGGCTGAAAATCGCCCTGTTGATCTATGCCCTCCTGGGCATCGCCATCTATTATGGGCAGGATTATTTTTTCTTCCGGCCCGTGGCGCTCGATCCCCGGCACCGCTATGATTTCGGGCAGCCATACCGGGAAGTGAATCTTACGTTCGACCATTTCTCCAACATCAATATCGTTCAGTTTTCCACGCCCCGTACCCCGCGTGGTTGCGTGCTGTATTTCCACGGCAACCGTAAAAACATCGCCTGGTATGCGAAGCATGCCCCGCTGTTCACGCAGGAAGGGTATGAAGTATGGATGATCGATTACCCGGGATACGGAAAGAGTACCGGGCGGCTCAACGAACAGGTGTTGCACGCCTACGCGTTACAGTTATACAAGCTGGCGAGAAAATCATTCGGGGCGGATTCCATCCTGCTCTACGGCAAGTCGATGGGCACCGGCATCGCGGCCCGGCTGGCGGCCCATGAGCCCGCCCGGCAACTTATCCTGGAAACGCCGTACTACAGTTTTTCATCCATCGCCGCGCATTTTTTCCCGATCTACCCGATCGAAAGAATGATCCACGTGAAGATTCCTACCTACCAGTTCCTTTCGAATGTCAAGATCCCTGTCCTCATTCTGCATGGTACAGACGACGGCCTGATTCCCTATCGCAACGCAAGCCGGTTGAAGCCCCTGCTCAAACCCACGGACCGCTTCGTAACCATCGAAGGCGGAAGCCATAATGACCTGGGAGATTTTGAGGTATTCCGGAGGGAAGTAGTGGAGGCGTTGAGGAAGTGAGATCTACGATTTTAGAAGTTGGAAGTAAGCTAACCACACTTCTAACTTCTAAAATCGTACATCTAACTTCTCTTATTCCTCCTGATTGATCCTGGTAAGTTTCAGGTTGGTCACGGGTGAAACGATCAGCGGGAACTTCTCCACTTTCACGTAACTGGGATCGAGGCCGAAGCCTTTTTCCTCGGAGAGCCCGAGTTCCTTGAGCCAGAAATAGAGTTTCATCACGATCTTTTCCCAGAACGGCAGCTCATTGTCCTGGCTGAGGAATTTCTCCATCACGATGAATTCAAAATCGCCCACGATATTGTTGCGCTGCAGGCTTTCATAGCGGCTCACGATATTCACTTCCTTGTTGGCCACCATGTCTTCCACCACCTTGCGGAACATCATGTTGATCCTGGGTTCCATGCGGAACCCGAGGCGGAATTCCACCCGGATCACTTCGTTGGGGATGATGGTCTGCACTTCGTATTCGCAGGTATAGGGATCGTCCAGGGTGTCTACGTGCACGAACCAGTAAATGTCCGCCCGCTTGGGTTTGCGGTTCAGGATGGAGTGAATGATCTTGTGTTCGATCTCCTTCGGGTTGTTGGCACTCGTCAAGTAGATCAGGTGGGTGGCATACTTGGTGATGGAACTGTCATTGCTGAGCTCCTGCAGCAAGGGCAGGTAGTGGTCCAGCCGCACGAACTCCACATACCGGTTCTTGATCTTGCGCGACCGGTACCAAACATACATCACGAGGAACATGAGGCTGGCGACCATCAGGGTGATGTAACCGCCATGGGTGAATTTTTGCAGCAGGGCTACCAGGAAAACGATTTCAATGGTGAGGTACCCGATGAGGAAGATATAGATCCACACGGACTTGATCCGGTGCAGGACCAGGTAATTGGCGAAGAGGATGGTGGTGGCCAGCATGGTGATGATGATGGCCAATCCATAAGCCGCTTCCATGCGCGATGACTCACGGAAATAGAGCACCACGCCGGCACATCCAACGAAGATGAGCAGGTTCACTGCGGGAATGAACAGCTGGCCCTTTGCTTCCGAGGGATAAACGATGCGCAGCCGGGGCCAGAGGTTGAGTCGCATGGCTTCGCTGATCAGGGTAAAGGAACCGCTGACCATGGCCTGGCTGGCGATGATGGCAGCGGTGGTGGCGATGATGACGCCGATCAGCACGAACCAGTGCGGCATCATGTCGTAAAAAGCGTTGATATTCATCTGCTCCTTCAACACTTCGGTGATATGCATGCCTTTCCGGGTGGCCAGCAGGTTGGCACCCTGGCCGAGATAGTTGAGCAGGAGGGTGGTTTTTACGAAGATCCAGGAGATGCGGATATTGCCACGGCCGCAGTGGCCAAGGTCGCTGTACAGGGCTTCCGCACCCGTGGTACAGAGGAATACAGCGCCCAGCAACCAGAGCGCGTTGGGGTGGGTTCGTATGAAGCTCACCGCGTACCAGGGATTGAAGGATTTGAAAATCCCGGGGTAGTCTGCCAGGTGTATGACACCCAAAATGGCCAGCATGCTGAACCAGATAAACATAATGGGGCCGAACATTTTGCCGATAGACGCCGTTCCGAACTGCTGCATGAAAAAGAACAAGGACATAATGCCAAGGACGATGTAGACGATCATGTCCTTGGAGATGTTATGCAATTGCGGGATATTTTTCAGTCCCTCGATGGCGGAAGTGATGGAGATCGGCGGCGTGATGATGCCGTCGGCCAGCAGCGCGGCACCGCCGATCATGGCAGGGACAACCAGCCATTTGCGCCGGCGCCGGACCAGCGCATACAGGGCAAAAGTGCCGCCCTCCCCCCGGTTATCCGCCCGCAGGATCAGGGAAACATATTTGATGGTGGTTTGCAGGGTGATCGTCCAGATAATACAGGACAGGCTCCCGATGATCAAATCCTCTGTGATGACCCGGTTGTTGATAATCGCGTTGAAAACGTAAAGGGGAGAGGTTCCAATATCGCCGTAAATAATTCCTAAGGCGATCAGGAGCCCGGCACCCGTCGCCTTATTCAGATTTTTGTCCACAGTAGAGACGCGTTATTCGTTGGGGTAAGTTATGGAACAAATGTAACGGGATTTTCATTTTCCCGGCAGGGATTCCTGTTTTTCCAACAATTTGGTTAAAATTTTGCGGGCTGCAAACCTTCCCGCCTTCAACAACATCCATTTTTGGTACACATCCTGTACTTTTAATGATGAAAGCCTTTGTCATGAAAATCCTGCCTTACCTGCTTGTCCTGCTGCTCCTGCCAGCCCTTTCCCCGGCACAGCGAATCTTTTATTCCAACATCGAAAAAGATGACTACCGCCAGATGGATTTTGAGATCATCGGGAAAGTGGGCGGCAATATCAATATTTACAAGAATTACAAGTCCAAGAACGACATCTCCGTTTATGACGTTGAAATGAAGCTGAAAAACAAGGTAAGGCTGGAATTCCTGCCGGACAAGATCAGCAATGTGGATTTCGTGGTGTATCCTGATTTCTACCATATGGTCTACCAGTACCAGAAGAAAAACGTCATCTACTGTGCCACAGTGAAACTCAACGGCGATGGGAAAGTGATGTCCGATCCAGTGGTGCTGGACACCTCGCACGTGCGGAACGACAGCGAAGTCAAAGTCTATTCCATGATTGCCAGCGAAGACAAGAAGCATATCATGATCTACAAGGTTTTTCGCCGGAACGACCGCTTCTACACCCTTACCACCCTGCTCTACGACAAAGACCTGGGACTGCAGCGAAAAAGTATAATGACCTACCCGGTGGATGACAGGGAGGGCGTGTTCAATGAATTTGTGCTGGATAACGACGGGGACCTGGCCTTCGGCCGCAGCAGCCAGCAGGGCGGGCGCGATGTGGTTTCCAAATTCACCTTTATCGTCAAAAAAGCCCAGGAAGACACCCTGCGGGTCTATCGAATTCCCATGAAGGATATCGCGTTGGACGAAGTGAAGATCCGCCCGGACAACGCCAACGAACGGTTTATCCTTTCCTCGTTTTATTATAAGTCGTCAAAACCCAATATTGAGGGACTATACACCATCATGTGGGACAAGCCCGGCGGCCAGATGCAGGCGCAGTACCTCTTCCCCTTCGGCGATACCCTCCGCCTGGACGCGCGTACGGATAAGGTATCGCCCAAAGTGGCGTTTAACGACTATTTCATCCGCAACCTGATCCCCACCCGGGAGGGCGGCTTTGCCGTGGTGACCGAACTCTACTACACGAATTCCCGCACGATGGGATGGAACCGCTGGGACTACATGTATGGCTACAACGCGTACATGCCTTATAACTACTCTTATTTTTCGCCCTATAACCCGTATAACTCCATGCGCTGGTCCGATCCATGGAACCGCTACGGGAACAATATCGTAAGGCACTACGCGGAAAACATCATGATCTTCTTCTTCAATAAGGACGGCAACCTGGTCTGGAGCAACACGATCCAGAAACGACAGTTTGACGACAACACAGACATGTTCCTGTCTTACAACCTCTTCAACACCGGCAGCGAAGTCAGGTTCCTGTACAACCAGCTGGAAAGAAGGGACGCACAGGGGAATATCAAGCGGGACCCTACGCTGAAAGGTCTCAACAAAGAATACGATTTTATGCCCCGCTACGGGAAACAGGTTGGCTTACGAGAGATTGTATTACCTTGCATGAACCGGAATTTCATCTGTTTCGCAAAACTTGACTTTTAAACCATCCCTGTGGTTGGCATATTCAGGAATTACAATCCCTTCGGCATCATTTTCCTGTTTTTCTACGGACTCGTCCTTCGGTTCGCGTCCTTTGTCCGTCCGCAGGTACCCGAGCCGCAGGATGGCGATGGTTTCTTCTACATCGGCCTCCTGGATTTCCTCTCCGGTATCGGCACGCACATGCCGCAGCTCTATTCCATCCTGGCCTACCTGCTGGTCTTTGTACAGGCGATGATGGTCAACGGACTGGTGAACAACCACCGGCTGCTTGCCCGCGCATCCTTTCTGCCGGCCATGTCCTATATCCTGGTCACGGCCCTGTTCCCCGAGTGGTGGGGTTTTTCGGTGGGCCTGGTGGTCAATGCCTTCATGATCTGGATCTGGAGCCAGATGACGGGCCTGTACAACAACCAGAAGCCCCAATGGACCCTGTTCAGCATCGGGCTGGCCCTGGGCATCTGTTCCCTGTTTTATTTCCCCTCGATCGCCTTCGTCCTCCTGGTGGGCATGTCCCTGCTGGTGATGCGCCCTTTCCGGATCGCCGAATGGCTCGTGGCCCTGCTAGGGGTGACCGTACCGTACTATTTCCTGTTTGCCTGGCTCTTTCTCCGTTCGGAATGGGACCCCTCGGCTTTCCTGCCGGCCATCCGCCTGAACTATCCCGGCTTCCAGCAGAGTATCTGGGCCTGGGTGGGTATGCTGATGCTCATGGTGCCCTTCCTGGTAAGTGGCTATATCATCCAGGGCAATATCCTGCGCATGCTGATCCAGGTGCGTAAAAGCTGGAGCCTGCTCTTGCTCTACCTGCTCACCGCCCTGCTGATTCCTTTTATCAATGCCTCGCCTTCGTTCTCCTACTGGATCCTCTGCGCCCCGCCCTTCGCCGCCTTTCACGCCAATGCCTACGCGTCTGCAGAGCAGAAATGGCTTCCCGTAGTCATTCATTGGGTGATCGTGCTGTTTGTGCTGGGATTGAATGGGTGGATGTTGGTTTCATAGTCAATAGTTCATGGTTCGTGGTTCATGGTTCGTGGTTCATGGTTCGTGGTTCATGGTTCGTGGAGGTTTAAACGCCTAAGAGACTGCATTTTTCTATTTTCCGAACAGGGT
>JALOMP010000203.1 GCA_025455365.1 Chitinophagaceae bacterium
AAATCAAACCGGCCCAACAATGTTATCGCGGACCGCGACGGCAATGTGTACCGCAGGGATGCCAGCGGCCAGTGGCAACAACATAACGGCGGCGGATGGTCGAATACAGACAAACGACCCAATATGCCGGATGCAAGACCTTCGCAGCATCCGGCAGGCGGCGATGCCAGGCCTTCCCAGCGCCCCAGTTCGCCTTCCGGGTATAACAGGACGCCGAATGTGAATACAAGCGACTATAACCGCAACCGTTCCACCAACCGGACCAATACCTACAACAGGTCTTCAATGCCGGCACAGCGTCCTGCCGCCAGACCGATGCCCGGAGGCAGGGGCGGGCGACGATAATCCTGCAAGTATCTCAATAAAAAAAGCCCGGGTGAATCCCGGGCTTTCTTTATGCTTCTAATCTGCATAAATCCTTTCGATCGCGTCCCGGTATTTCTCCATGATCACTTTTCGTTTCAGCTTTAGCGTGGGTGTCAGTTCGCCGCCATCGATATTCCATTCGTTTTCGAGCAGTTCGAACTTTTTCACCTGCTCCACGTGGTTGAAGAGCTTGTTATAGTCTTCCACGATGCCTTTGTACAGCTCAATAACCCGGGGGTTGCGGATCAGTTCCCTGGTGTTTCCATTACCAATCCCATGTTTGGTACACCATTCCTTCAATTGTGCCACTGCGGGCACGATCAGGGCACCCGCGAATTTTTTCTCCGCACCAACCACCATCATCTGCTCTATGAATGCGGACTCCTTCATTTTATTCTCAATCGGTTGGGGCGCTACATATTTGCCGCCGCTGGTTTTGAAAATTTCCTTTTTCCGATCGGTGATCTTGAGGAATTTATTGTCCACCCAGATGCCGATATCGCCTGTATGGAACCAACCGTCTTTATCGATGCATTCCGCCGTGAGGTCCGGCCGCTTGTAATAGCCCATCATGACATTATCGCCCCGGCAGCAAATTTCGCCGTCTTCGGCCAGTTTCACTTCCACGTTTTTGATCACCGGCCCTACGGTTCCAAAATAGCGGCCCTTCTCTTCAAACCGGTTCACGCTGATCACCGGCGATGTTTCCGTGAGGCCATATCCTTCCATGATGACGATCTTACCCGCCGTGAATACGCGGAGCAGCCGTACCTGGCAGGCAGCGGCACCGGTTACGATGGCTTTTACCTTGCCGCCGAGCCCTTCCCGCCATTTCTTGAAAATGAGTTTATTGGCGAGGGCCAGCTGGGTATTGTACCACCAGCCCTGGTTTTTGTTGATTTCATAACGGGAACCAATGTCCACCGCCCAGAAGAAGAGCTTTCGTTTAACGCCCGTCAATTCCTGTCCCTTTCCAATGATGCGTTCGTATACTTTTTCCAGCAATCTCGGTACCGTAGAGAACACGGTGGGCTGAACCTCTTTCAGGTTTTCGCCAATCGTTTCAAGGCTCTGCGCATAATAGATGGACATCCCGTTGTACAGGTAGATATAGGTGACCATCCGTTCGAAGATATGGTTCAGCGGAAGGAAACTAAGGGCTCGGTCATCCTTTCCGGCAATCGCATCAAAAACCTCGTCCACGTTTTGAACATTACTCAGAATGTTTTTGTGGCTGAGCATAACGCCTTTGGGAAATCCAGTAGTTCCGGAAGTGTACAGGATGGTACAAAGGTCCTCACTGCTGATCGCTGAACTGATTTTCTGAACCGTTTCTTTGTCTTCCCGGGTACCCATGGAAAGTAAGTCTTTCCAAAACAGGGCTTCCTGGATGTAATTAAACGTATAGACGGCTGTAACGGAGGGCGTTTTGTCCCGGATGCTCTGGACCTTTTCATACAGGTCTTTGTCGCTGACAAATACCAGTTTAACCGATGCATCGTTTAAGATAAACTCCAGTTCATTGACACTGATGGTTGGGTAGATGGGTGTCAGTACGGCCCCGGTTTTTTGAACTGCAAGGTCCAGGATCATCCATTCCGGCCGGTTATTGCTCAGCACAGCAACTTTATCGCGCCCTTCGATGCTCATGTCATTCGGCCCGATGCCCAGGTGTGCCAGGCCGCAGCTGAGTTTGTCTACCAGTTCAGCAACCTCCTGCGTACTGTATTTCTTCCAGATCCCGCCTTCTTCCTTGGCGGCGAACATATCTTCTTTCGGGTATTTTTCCAGTTGCCACTGGATGCAGTCGAATAATCGGGTTGGCGTCATATGCAATCGTTAAGTCCTTGAAAAAAGTAAAGTACAGAAAAATACAACATTTACGGTACAATCGGCAGCTAACCGGATACCAACGGTCCCACAGGTGCTCATAATTTATGTACCTTGGCGGCCATTCAAAAAGAATAATCAATATCAGCATGTTTGCAGCTTCCAAAACCCTTTTACCGGCTTTATTACTGATCGCCGTTGGTGCTTTCGCCCAAAAAAAACGCTTGTCTGAAGAGCAGATGCTCAAAGGCGCCCGCACCAACATTACCCAATCCCTGCCGACGGTCTTGGGCTGGGTGGACGACAACCGCCTGCTCCTGAATAAAAAGGTTCATCCGGATTCGCCCGCACGTACCTTCCTGTTTGATGCCCGTACGGCAAAGGAAACACCCGGCAGCCCGGAAATGCTGCCCAAAGCGGACCTGCCGGCAAAGTCCGTTAATGTTCAGGGCGACGATCTATACCTGTCGGTTGCCGGTTCTGCTCCGGTCCGTCTCACGCAGACGCCGGAAAAAGAAGTGAACCCCGTGGTTTCCCCGGATCATCAATACGTGGCTTTTACACGGAATAACGACCTGTATACCATACAGTTAGATAACAGGAAGGAACAGCGGCTCACTACGGATGGCAGCGAACTTATCTTGAACGGGTATGCCAGCTGGGTATATTATGAGGAAATCCTGGGCCGCCCAACCCGCTATCGTTCATTCTGGTGGAGCCCGGACAGCAAATCCATCGCCTTTATGCGTATGGACGATACACAGGTGCCGGTATTCCCGATTTACTATGAAACAGGCCAGCATGGTGGTCTTGAAAACACCCGGTACCCCAAAGCCGGCGACCCCAATCCGACAGTCAAAATCGGGATCGTTCCCCCGCAGGGCGGCGCCATCACCTGGGCCGATTTTAATGAGAAGACGGACCAGTATTTCGGCATGCCGTACTGGCGACCGGACGGGCAGGCCCTCTGGGTGCAGTGGATGAACCGCGGGCAGGATACACTCAAAGTATATGAAGTGAACCTGCAAAACGGATCCAAAAAAGCCGTGTATGAAGAAACGCAGAAGACCTGGATTAACCTGGACGATGGGGGCGGACGGATCAGCTTCCTGCAAAAAACACCGGGATTCATCCTGACAAGTGATCGGGACGGTTGGGAGAACCTCTACCTGTATAACATGGACGGAAGCCTGAAAAACCGGCTGACCGAGGGGAATTTCTGGAATACAAATATTGAACGGGTAGATGAGGCAAAAAAGACCATTTTCTTTACCGCCCGCCGCGAAAATTCCACCCGTACAGACCTTTACCGGGTGGGCTTTGACGGGAAAAACCTGCGACGACTGACATTCGGCGATTTTACGCACCGTGTCAACCTATCCCCTAACGGGACCCATTTTGTAAGCCAGTATTCGAATTCGGCTACGCCTGACCGCTTGGTACTGGTGGGTGGCGACGGGAAAATCGTACAGGAACTCGGCGACAGCAAGGGCAGTGATTTTGAATCTTATGAACTGGCCCGGACGGAAATTCTCCGGGTCAAGTCGGAAGACGGACTTTATGACCTGCCCATCCGGATCACCTGGCCGCTGGACTATGATCCTGTCAAAAAATATCCCGTGATGATCAATATCTATGGCGGTCCCAATGCGGGCACCGTTCGTGATGGCTGGCAATTCAGCGGTCAGCAGCAATGGTGGGCTGCCGAAGGCCTGATACAGGTGGCGATGGACCACCGCGCCAGCGGACATTTCGGCAAGAACGGACTCAACTATATGCACCGCAGCCTGGGTGTGTGGGAACTGAAGGACTGGATAACCATCGTCAAATGGCTGCGCAGTAAAGGCGCTGATCCGGAACGCACTGGCATCGGCGGATTCAGTTACGGCGGTTATATGACCTGCATGGCGCTTACCGCCGGCGCGGATTATTTCACCCATGGCCTGGCCGGCGGAAGCGTGACCAGCTGGGAGCTGTACGATACACATTACACGGAACGCTTCATGGATACACCCAAGGAAAACCCGGAGGGCTATAAAAACGGTTCCGTGATGCCGCACCTGGGCAAATACAAGGGGCTGCTACGGATTTACCATGGAACGATGGATGACAATGTGCATTTGCAGAACAGCCTCCAGCTGGTTAAAAAACTGCAGGAAAGCAAGAAGCATTTTGAGTTTATGGTCTACCCTGGCGGACGCCATGGATGGGGCGGGCCGCAAAGCGCGCATTCCACCAACGAGAATAACCTGTTCATATACAAAAACCTGTTGAGGAAGGAGATGCCGACGGCGATGTGGAGATAACATTAACGCATACCCACATTCGCTAGTCCCTGTAATTCAACGCCGGCTTGCGGTCGCCAAGCAGGGCCTTGTACTGGTAATTGCCCAGGTCCTCACGGAACTCTTTTTTGGCCGCTTCCACCAGGGCCGGATTGTTGAACAGCTCAATTCCCATGGTGGCCAGGGTTTTGGCGGCAACCATCATCCCCTTGCTGCCTATTTCGGTGCCGCCGCAGGCAACGGCTTGCCAGCTGTGTGCCGGTGTCCCGGGAACCCAGGTGGCGGTGCTGAAACCAACCGTGGGCACCACATAACTTACATCGCCCACATCGGTGGAACCGGCCCCGGATTCATCAGGTTCCTTCATGGGCTTGATCGTGGCGGCATCCGTAGGATCGGGCACCTTGAAACCGAAGCTCGACTGAATCTTTTTCGCGAATTCGATCTCCGCGGGGCTGTAGGTGATGCCGCCGACCATGGTAAGGTTGCGATGCATTTCATCCGCAAGCACCTTATTCGGGAGCAGGTCGTGCGTGCCGCCGATGATTTCGTATTTCATGGTGGTTTCCGTTCCCATGGCTGCCCCTTCGGCTGCTTTGGCGATACGGTCGAAAATTTCCACCACGTCGTCCTTTTTCGGATGACGTACGTAATAATACACTTCCGCGAAGTCAGGCACTACATTGGGGGCTTTGCCGCCCGCGGTGATCACATAATGGATGCGGGTGGTTGCCGGAACGTGTTCGCGCATCATATTCACCATGTTATTCATGGCTTCCACGGCATCCAGCGAGGAGCGTCCCCTTTCCGGTGAGGCCGAGGCATGTGCGGCTTTTCCATAGAACCTGAATTTGGCTGATTTATTGGCCAGTGCATACGGAATGCTCGATTCATTTTCATTGCCGGGATGCCAGTGCAGGGCGATGTCCACGTCCCTGAACAATCCTTCGCGCACCATATACACTTTTCCGGAACCGCCTTCTTCCGCCGGGCAGCCGAATACTTTTACGGTTCCCTTCCATCCCTTTTTCTGCAACTGGTTTTTAAGTTCAATGCCGGCGGCCACCGATGCGGTGCCGAAGAGGTGGTGTCCGCAGCCATGGCCGGACTCCCTTCCCTCTGCCGCTTTTTTTTCGGGTACGGCTTGCTGTGAGAGACCGGGCAACGCATCGTACTCCGCGAGAATGCCTATGACCGGGCTGCCGCTGCCGTAGCTGGCAACAAACGCAGTTGGGATACCGGCCACACCGGATTCAATCCTGAAAAATTCCAGATCTGCTGGGCCGCGTCGCGGTATTCCGCATAACGCTGGTCGATCGAGGCTATGGCTTCTTTCTTGAAAGCGTCCGTAGCGGATACCGCCGGCTTTTTTTTCTGGGCCATGGTGGCCAGGGACAGGAGCAGGAAGAAACCGGGAAGTATACTCGTGTATCGCATGGATGTTGATTGAATACACAATTTAATCGCTAATCCTTACATTAGTGCAGTTGATACTGATCCCTTTTCCGTAAAACGTTTTCACCATGAGGCATGTCCTGCGTTTTTCCGCTGCCAGCCTGCTGGCCTTTTACATCTTCCCCCTGTTTGCTCAGATTGTTCCTGCCACCGGTGCCGACAAAGTTGCGGCATTCCGGAAGCAGTCTGAGCTGATTCGTCAATCGCCCTTCAGCCAGCTGCGCTGGCGAAATATAGGGCCGGACAATATCAGCGGCCGTTGTACCGAAGTGGCCGGTATTTCCGGGAAGCGCAACATCATCTACGCTTCCTTCGCTACGGGCGGATTCTGGAAAACAACCGACGGGGGTGAAAACTGGGTTTCCCTTTTTGACGGACAGGGTACCCAGAGTATTGGCAGTTTCGCCCTGGCTCCCTCCAACCCCCAGGTAATTTACCTGGGCACGGGTGAAGCCAATATTTTCAGGGCCTCCCTGCCAGGGATGGGCATGTACAAATCAACTGATGGTGGGCAATCCTGGACGCATATCGGGCTGGAGAATACGGGAACCATCGCGCGGATTGTGGTGCATCCGCAGAACCCGGACATCGTGTATGCGGCGGCCAGTGGCAATGAATGGAGTTACAACCCGGATCGCGGCGTGTACCAGTCGCTCGATGGCGGAAAGACCTGGAAGAGAATCCTCGGCAATGACGATCACACGGGCGCCATCGACCTGGTGATGGACCCGTCTGATCCGAATACATTGCTGGCTTCCACCTGGAACCGTATCCGGCGGCGCTGGAGCGATCCCGTTCCGGAGGACGGCGATCATATTTACAAGACGACGGATGGTGGCAGGACCTGGTCTGTATCAGATAACGGCCTGCCACAAACGAAATTTACCGGCCGTATCGGCCTGCATTTTTCCCGCAGCAATCCCAATGTCGTGTATGCCTATGTGGACAATCATTCACCCAAGCGGGAACCGAAAGCGGGCGAACTGGATCCCTATGGAAGACCCATCCAGGTCATTCCTTTCGGCGTTCAGGTATGGAGGAGCGACG
>JALOMP010000204.1 GCA_025455365.1 Chitinophagaceae bacterium
GAGGTGAGAGGTGAGAGGTGAGAAATTATCGCTGAAAGATAAGATTGATACCATAAAAAAACCGCCCCGGATTCCGGGGCGGTTTTTCTTTTATAAACCGGTTGGTACTAATAGAGATAGTTGAGGGCCGTTTTGTCATTGTTGTTAAAGGGTCGGTTGGTGGTTGCACTGAGGCAGGCCAGCATCCAGGATCCGGAATCGGGTCCGGTGGGCGTACCAGGAATGTTTACAGCCCCTACGCCGGATGTTTCCTGTCCTTCATTACCGCCGGAACCGCAGCTGTAAGCGCGGTTCATGTAATCGGTATGACGGAACCCGATGCAATGACCCATTTCATGGGCGATCACCGTGGTCATGAAACCATCGCTGTAGTTGTTATATCTTTTCGCGTAGCTGATGCTGTTATAAGGGTTTCCATTGGATGGGAAACCGGCAGATGCGATATACTGGTTTGTATTCACCACGCGAATATTGATATTGCCGCCTCCGCTGGAACCACCCCGGACAAAGGTCAGCCCAAGGTTTTCGGCGTTGTACCGTGCGATGGCATTGTTAATGGCATTGGACAATCCCGTTGTGATATTGCTGCCACTGGTGGTTACCGTAATCGTGCGGGGCGTTCCGGTTACCAGGTTAAACGTGCGGTATTGCTCCACTTCCGCGATCCTCAACCTCGGAGAGGTGGGTTTCTGGTCCAGGTCGGAAGGACTTAGCAGGATATCACCCTCCACGAGGTAATTCCCGTCCACTACCTGAACATCAGCTACGCTAAAGCCCAGTGCCGAAATCTTGGACAAAGTTTCCTGTGAAAGTTCCGCTTTATTTTCGGTCATGTCTTCATTGGTACAGGAAGCGACGAGGCATCCGGCTGCCGCAATGGCAAACAGCGGTTTGAATAGTTTTCTCATGCAGGTAATTTTTGAGTGGTGATTTGTTGGACTGGTAAATTAAATTTTTTTTTCATTGATTCAAAGTTTTCCAGGAATTCAGGTGCTTGTAGGTTCCAAGGGTCCTGCTTCTCCGAAATACAGAACTATGGCCGATTCTCTCTACTTTTAAGGCATGTGCAGCAGATTTTTGCAACGAAGTTTAAAATATGCACCCTTTTTCGCCCTATGTATACTGGCATTCAACATGTCATACAGGGCAGCTGCACAGGTCCAGGGGATCCGGGGAAAATTGTCGCCCGATCTTGCCAGGGATTTGCAAACGGGCAGGGCCGGGGAGAAATCCCAGGTTCGCGTCTTTGTCTTAAAAGGGAGCCGGCAGGATTCAATGGGACTTGCCTCCTATCGCCCCCGGGTGATCCTTTCCTCCAATGCGTATACGGTGATGCAGATGGAGATAAATGCCGGCGACCTGTTGCGGGAGGTTTTGCCGATGAGAAACGTGGTGTTCATTGAAAAAATCAGGAAGCCGGTCCCGGAGTTGTTTGTAGGAAGCATGGACCTGTCGCTGAACGGCATCCGGCTGGCGCAGGAAAAATTTCAGGATATGAAGGGCGAAGGAAGGGTGGCATCTGTCAAGGAGGATGAACCAGACAGTACAGACCTGGATATTGTAGGCAGGATTCTGCCCTCTGCATTTGCTTCGGGGCTGGTGAATGGCCATGCAACGTTGATGTCAACCATTATCGCCGGGGCGGGCAATTCCTGGCATCTGGGACGGGGCGTTGCCCCGGCGGCTGAGATATCCCCGGCAGATTTTTCCACCCTGCTACCCGAACCGGACGCCTATTACCAGTCCGGGGGCATCGGCGTCCAGAATCATTCGTATGGCGTTGGCATTGAAAGTTTCTATGGTGCTGATGCTGCGATGTATGATGCTTCAGCCATTTCGGTACCGGGCCTCTTGCACGTTTTTTCAGCGGGAAACCGGGGCAATGCTGCACCGCCCACCGGTCCATACCAGGGCCTGGCCGGATTTGCGAACCTGACGGGTAGTTTTAAAATGTCCAAGAATTCGCTGTCCGTCGGTGCCCTGGATTCTTTCCTCCAGGCAGAACCACTGAGCTCCAGGGGCCCTGCACATGACGGGCGCGTAAAACCGGAGCTGATGGCTTTTGGTGAAGATGGCAGTTCCGGGGCTGCCGCATTGGTTTCGGGTACGGCCCTGCTGATGCAGGCGGCCTACCGGCAACTGCAAGGCTCCGAAATGCCCAATGCCCTGGCCAGGGCGATCCTCATCAACAGCGCAGATGATCTTGGGGAGCCGGCTGTGGACCATGTCCATGGCTTCGGTAACCTGAATGCTTACCAGGCGATGCGGACCATAAGGGAGGGGCGGTTTCTTTCGGGGACCATCCAGCCATTCAGCGAGCGGGTAACCGAAATTACCGTGCCGGCGGGCATACAGCAATTGAAAATCACCCTGGCCTGGAATGATCCGCCGGCGCTTCCCAATGCGGCAAAGGCACTGGTCCATGACCTCAACCTGCAGGTGAAACATACGGCAACTGGCGAAACCTGGTTTCCCTGGGTGCTTTCGACCTTCCCGCAAGCCGATTCGCTGCGCAGGCAGGCCATCCGTGGACAGGATAGCCTGAATAATGTGGAACAGGTGACGATCACGTTGCCAGGGAGTGGGGTGTATGAGATCCGCGTCAGCGCGGAAGACCTCACGAATATCCAGGAATATCATCTTGCCTGGCAGCAGGATACGGCGGACTTTTTTGACTGGCTGTACCCCCTTGCATCTGATCCCGTAGAGGCCGGAACTGATAACCTGGTTCGCTGGAAAACCAATATTCGGTCCCAAACCGCATCCCTGGAATATAGTACCGATTACGGCAGCAGCTGGACACTCGTCCGGAGTGGCGTGGACCTTGAGAAAGGTTTTTACCGTTGGTCAGCGCCGCCGGGCATGGGGCCGGTAATGCTGCGCATCACCCAGGGTTCCCAGGCTTACCAGACGGACACCGTCGTTCTGTCAAGCCTGCCCGAGCCGGTCATCGGGTTTTCCTGTCCAGACTCATTTTATCTGCATTGGAAACCTTTTCCGGGTGCGCTTTCTTATCGCCTCTTTGCCATGGGGCCTCGCTACCTGGTGCAAACCCTGGAAACAAATGACACCATGGCTGTCCTTGCCAATAAAAGCTATCCCGGAAATTATGTGGCCATGGAGCCGGTCTTCGCCGGGCTGGCTGGTCAGCGAAGCTATACCTATAACCATACCACACAGGGGGCGGGTTGTTATATCAGGTCTTTCAGGGGCGAGTTGTACAACGGGGAAGCCCTGCTATATCTATCCCTCGGAACGCAGTACCAGGTACAACGCATCATCCTGGAGAAATGGAATGGGTCCGAATTCCTGGTCCTGGAAGAACGGGCTGCATCGGATAGCCTGGCGTTTGTATTCACGGACAGTCGTATCATAAATGGTGTAAACAGGTACCGCGTGCGGGTGGAAATCAGCGACGGCCGGAATGTATTCAGTCTTCCGGAGGACCTGTTTTATACCGGAACGGAAGGGTATCGACTCTACCCCAACCTGGTCAGGAGGGGCCAGCCCATGCAACTGGCTGTAGAAAATATCGCGGATGACGCAAGCTACCAGGTATTTGACATGCAGGGGCGATTCCTGTTCCAGGATTTTATCCGGAGCAGCCCACAGGAGATCCAGACGACGAAACTCGTGCCGGGTGTGTACATTATCCGGGTGATGCAGCATGGGGGAAAAGCATGGATCGGAAAATGCACCGTCCTTTAGCCTGTTGCAAAGGCCGGGTTCAGGCGGTTTTTGATTGCCTGCCGGAATGTTATATTCCTGTTGAAAACTATTTGCTGCATACGTCCCGCCTTATTTCGCCGCATCGCCGGTTTTTACTAATTTGAATGCTGGACGCGCACAATTTTCCTTTCCGAAAAACTATCAGGATTGTTTAACCAAATGCCGGGGTTTATTGTTACCTCCAACCGGCCTATGTAAAAGCAGGATTTATATATGAAAGAAGAAACGGTCATTCTGGTAAACGAGCAGGATGTGGAAACGGGAACGATGGAGAAGATGGAGGCACATCGCAAAGCGGTTTTACACCGGGCTTTCAGTGTATTCATTTTCAATGACAAGGGTGAAATGCTCCTGCAGCGCAGGGCGTTGAACAAATACCATAGTGGCGGACTGTGGACGAATGCCTGCTGCAGCCATCCGCGCCCGGGCGAAGCAACCCTGGATGCCGCGCGGCGTCGTTTACGGGAGGAGCTGGGCTTTGAGACAACATTGAACGATGCATTCCAGTTTGTGTATAAGACGGCCTTTGATAACGGCCTTACGGAATATGAATACGACCATGTGTTCATCGGTCAGTACCAGGGCCTCCTGCATCCGAACCCGGATGAAGTGGGCGATTATTGTTACAAGCATATGGACGAAATACGCTCCAGCCTGCTTTCTCATCCCCATAAGTATACCGAATGGTTCAAGATTGCCTTTCCCCGGGTTGAAAAACATATCCAGCGGGAAACGGTTTTCGCATGGGCGGGTTGATTTCCAGGACATGATCAAAACCAGGCTGACATGCAAACGGTGAGCGTGGTTGGCAGCGGCATCGGTGGACTGGCTACGGCCATACGCCTGGCTGTCAAGGGATACCAGGTAGATGTGTTCGAGAAGAACCAGGGACCAGGCGGAAAGTTGTCTGTGATCCGCAACCGTGATTTTATATTCGACGCCGGTCCATCTCTCTTTACACAGCCGGGAAACCTGGAAGAACTTTTTTCACTGGCTGGCAAAGATATCCGGGATTATTTCCGCTATCGATCCGTGGACATTGCCTGCCGGTATTTTTTTGAAGACGGTCGCCAGGTTAATGCCTATACTTCGGCGGAAGCCTTTGCGGGCGAATTGCAAGCGGTGACCGGCGAAGATCCAACGGCCGTGCTGGACTATCTCCGGCAGTCTGAACGAGTGTACGAGGGGGTAGGCACCATATTCCTGAATTACTCCCTGCATAAGCCTTCCACATGGCTGCACAGGCGCATCCTTACCGCCATGCGTATCGCCGGCTATGACCACCTTTTCCGTACCCTGGACGAATTTAACCGCTCACGTTTCCGTACAACCGAAGCGGTGCAGATATTCAACCGTTACGCCACCTATAACGGGAGCAACCCCTACCGGGCGCCGGGGATGCTTTCACTCATTCCGCACCTGGAGCAGAACCAGGGGACTTTTTACCCGGAGGGCGGCATGTACAGTATCGTGGATGCCTTATACCGGCTGGCGCTGGACCTGGGTGTCAGGTTTCATTTCAACCGGCGGGTGGAACGGATACTCGTCCGGCAGGGCCGGGCAGCGGGCGTAGTGGCCGACGGAGAACAGCATGCATCGGATTTCGTGGTCAGCAATGTGGACGCATATTTCACCTACCTCAGGCTATTGCAGGATCCGGCCAGGGCGGAAAAGGTCCTGCGAAGGGAACGAAGCAGCAGCGCCCTGATTTTTTACTGGGGAATGGCGAAGGAATTTCCCGGGCTGCACCTGCACAATATTTTCTTTACCCGGAATTACCCGGAGGAATTCAGGCACCTCTTTGATTTGAAGAAAATGTATGCCGATCCCACGGTGTACGTTAATATCACCGCCAAAATGGAGAAAGGCCAGGCGCCGGAGGGAAAGGAGAACTGGTTTGTCATGCTGAATGCGCCTGCCCTGGCGGGCCCGTATCCCGAGGAAGATGTGCGGGCATCGCGCAGGCAGGTCATCGACAAAGGTCACTGTATGGCACCAGTTCAAATTCCAGGTTCGCCGCCTTTCTAAGGCACCCGAATCACACCAGCCATATCCGCGGCCTCTTTTTCACAGGCGGCAGCGTGCATCCCGGCGGCGGTATTCCACTGTGCATGAAAAGCGCGCGTATCGTGGCAGGGATGTTTCCTGACCTCACCTGATGCTTTCCTCCATGGAAAGTAGAGGGCGCCCATTCCAATTCCATTGATGACGGGAAAATGTCAAATACCTTACTTTGCAGGAAATGACCCTTATGCGACTTTCCTGCATGATTTTATTTTTTTATGTCTTTCCCATCCTGCTGACGGCGCAGGAAACAGAAAGAAAGCGAATCCAATCGCGCTTCATCCTCGCTGAAGACGGGGAAACCATTGAACTGGGCGAGGGACGTTTTGTGATTGATGCCACCTTGTCCATGGAAGGCAAGAAGCAGATCACCATCCGTGGCAAGGGAATGGACAAGACCATCCTTTCTTTCAAGGGACAGGCCAGCGGCGCGGAAGGCATCCGCATTTCCAACTGCTCCAATATTATCCTCGAAGATTTTTCCGCGGAAGACGCTAAAGGAGACATCATCAAAACCATGCATGTAAACGGCATTACATTCCGGCGGGTCAGGGCGGCGTGGACGGGGAAAATGAGCCATAAGAATGGTTCATACGCCCTCTACCCCGTCAGTTGCGAAAAAGTGCTGATAGAGGAATGCGTGGCGCGCGGCGCTTCAGACGCCGGGATTTATGTTGGGCAATCGCGCACGATCATTGTTCGCAACAGCAAGGCATTTGAAAATGTTGCCGGCATAGAAATTGAAAACTCGATTGACGCGGATGTTTATGGCAATGAAGCCTACCACAATACCGGTGGCATACTGGTATTCGACCTGCCCGATCTTGAACTCAAGCGCGGTGGAAACTGCCGGGTTTATAACAATAAGGTTTGGGAAAACAATACGGCCAATTTCGCGCCCAAGGGAAATATCGTGGGCAGGGTTCCGCAGGGCACGGGCATCATCCTGCTTGCCGCCAACAACGTGGAGATTTTTAATAATGAAATCACCAACAATCGCACCGTAGGTACAAGCATCGTCAGTTACTATATCTCCGAGAACCCCATTAAGGACAGCAGTTATTATCCCTATCCGCTGGCAGTGCATATCCACGACAATGCCTATAGCCGGAAAAAACAGCGAGCCACCATGAAGGGAAGGATGGGTAAACTATACCGCTTCAAGCTTCGCTTTGGGAAAGACGTACCTGATATTGTGTACGATGGAATCCCGGATGAAAAAATCCTGGACGCAAACAAGCAGTATCCGCAAGACAAACGCATCTGTATTCGCAATAACAGGGGTGCCAGCTATGCCAATATTGATGCGGCGAATGGTTTCAAGAACATTTCGCGGGACATGGTCCCTGCCGATTGCAGCCTGCCATCCCTGCCTGGCGTAAAACCATGGTTCTGAAAAGCCACCCGTCATGTTGAAGAAAACGAATGAATGACCAGCCATGAAAGCCCGAATCATCACCGTATTTTTTATCATAACAGCTCTACTATACCTGGCTGCATCCATTCGGTTGGAAAAACCACCAGCTGGAAAACTGTCGAACTACGGACTATTTACCGGAACGCTGTCCAATCTTGAACCAGCCGCTGATGTGGTTCCATACGCGTTGAACACCCCCCTGTTCACGGACTATGCGGAGAAGTTGCGCTTCTTGCGGATTCCGGCGGGCAGCACGATCGCGTATAATGACAGCGCCGTATTTGAATTTCCTGTTGGGACGGTATTGGTCAAGAACTTTTTCTATCCCAGGGATTTTCGTGACCCTTCAAAGGGCAGGGAAATAATTGAAACCCGTTTGTTAATCCGGGAGGAAAATGGATGGAAAGCATTGCCATATATCTGGAACAGGGAGCAGACGGAGGCGTTTCTGGACGTAGCGGGGGAAACCAGGCAGGTGAAGTATATAGACGGATCCGGCAAGACAAGGCAGCATGCCTATTACATACCCAATATGAACCAGTGCAAGGGATGCCACAACCACTATGAAGCCATGGCACCCATTGGACCAACGGCACGTCAGCTTAACGGGAAGTATGGTTTCGCTGGTTCACAGGATAACCAACTGGCGCATTGGGCAACAAAGGGCCTGCTCACCGGGCTTCCAGCAGACGGGCAATTGCCCCGCGGCGTTCGCTGGGATGATCCTTCCACCGGCAGCCTGGATGAGAGGGCCAGGGCCTGGTTGGATATCAATTGCGGCCATTGCCACCGCAGCGGCGGACCAGCGAGTACTTCCGGGTTGTACCTGACCATACATGAAAAGGACCCCTTGCGACTGGGAATCGGTAAGACGCCTGTTGCGGCCGGAAGGGGTTCAGGGGACCTCCAGGTGAGTATCGCACCCGGGCAGCCCGAAAAATCCATCATGGTATACCGGATGCAGTCCACAGATCCCGGTGTAATGATGCCCGAATTGGGACGCAGCCTCAACCACCAGGAAGGCATTGCGCTGATTAAGCAGTGGATCAGGGAAATGGAGCATTAGACATTAATATTTGAGGTTCAATAGTTTATATTGCCTGCCCATGTGTGAAACAAGAATCCATCCAACTGGTGCCGGACCTCGCCATAACGATACATCCTCAACTTTTTCCGCTCCCAACAGTTATGTACGGCATGATCGGCGGCATAACCATCCGAAGTTTTAACCCGCAGGGCTTCACCCATCACAAAGTGGCGCTGGCTACCGGGATTGCCATTCTCGTGCATGTGGTGGGCCTGGCAGGCATGGTTTGGATTGATCGCGACTGGTTCTCGGCATTTACCCCGGTTAACATGCTCCTGATGTCCGCCCTGCTGATATGGACACAGGAGGACAAAAGCCCTCGGTTCTACCGGTTTATCGCCATCGCCTTTGTTGTTGGCATGATGGCAGAGATCATTGGGGTGAACACGGGGCTCCTCTTCGGTGGGTATTCCTATGGCGAGATACTTGGATTTGGCATTGCGGGTGTTCCCCTGGTTATTGGCATGAACTGGTTTGTTGTGATGATCGCTGCCGCATCTTTCCTGCATCGTTTGTTGAAGCGGTTGCCCGTGCATGGGGTATCGCAAACCGGTTTCCCGGCAAGCTACCTTTCGCCCATATCGTTTGTTACCCTTACTTCCTTGCTGGCGGTATTGTTCGACTGGATCATGGAACCGGCAGCTGTTACACTTGGTTTCTGGAAATGGCACGGTGACGGAAACATCCCGTTGCTGAATTATATCAGCTGGTTTTTTATCAGTTTCTTCCTGGTATCGATCCTGCGCAGGTTCCAGGTCCGCACAGACAATACCTTTGCCTTCCATTTGTTCCTCATCCAGGGGGCGTTTTTTTTATTGATCAGGATATTTTTGAAGTAGTTGTCGGTTGGCGTTTCATAGTTCATGGTTCATAGTTCATGGTTCATAGTTCATGGTTCATGGATTCCACCGATATTTTCAGTAATTGACTTTCTCCACGAACGATGAACCATGAACCACGAACTTTCAACCAACCTCCGCCAACCGTCAACCGATACCCCCAATCCATCTTTTGCTTAAATTGCCTGGTACATGAACGAGCTCAAGAATATTGAAGACCGTGCTGGATTCCATGTGTCCCTGTTGGATGCCTGGTTTTCCATTGAAGACGAATGTGTATCCGTCTGGGAAAAGGACAGCCTGGAGTTGGTGTACATGAATCCTTCCGGTTGCAGGATTTTCGGCTATGAATCCGAAGCCCAGATGCACCGGGAGCATAATTTCTTCCGCTTTGTCTGCGACGGGCCTGAAGAAGCATTCAAAAATAAGCTCCACGCAACCCT
Organism: Chitinophagaceae bacterium; assembly: GCA_025455365.1. GTDB lineage: Bacteria > Bacteroidota > Bacteroidia > Chitinophagales > Chitinophagaceae > Pollutibacter. The sequence goes on from JALOMP010000204.1 coordinate 9,580, forward strand.
GGATATCCGGGGCCAGTGGGAAGATGAGGCGGTTCTTTGCAGAAAGGATGGTGCGCAGTTCCCCGGGCTGGTGACCATCGTCCGTTTTGCCTTTGGCGGCAGGGACTACCTGCTAACAAGGGTCATTGACATCGAAGACCGGAAGAAAATGGAGGGTAGCCTCCTGCGGCAAAATCAACGTTTTGAGGCGCTTTTCCAATTTGCCTCCACTGCCATTATGGTGGTTAACCAGGACGGGGTTGTTATTCTTGCCAACAAGCATGCTTTGCGCGTCTTCGGATATGCAGATGACTCCATCATCGGCCTTAAGGTGGAAGAACTTATTCCGAGCCGGTTTCGGGAAAACCACAGGCAGTATCGCGAAAAGTATACCGGCCACCCACAGAACCGGCCAATGGGAACGGGTATTGATTTGTTTGCCCGGCGAAGGGATGGCTCGGAGTTCCCGGTGGAGATTTCCCTCGGACATTACCAGAACGAAGAAGGCCGGTTCGTGATCGCTTTTGTCATAGACATCACCCACCGGAAGGAAATCGAGCATGCCATGAGACAGCAGCAGATCGAGATGGAGAAGGTGAACCGGGAAATTGAACAACTGAATGATGACCTGGAGCAGAAAGTAGAACACCGTACCCGTCAACTCAAGGAAACCCTCGACGAGCTGGAACGATCCCGGGATGAATTGGAACATGCGCTGAGCAAGGAAAAGGAACTTTCTGATCTGAAGACCCGCTTTGTATCGATGGCATCCCACGAGTTCAGGACGCCGCTGAGCACCATCCTTTCCTCCGCTTCGCTGGTGGCCAAGTATACGCAGACCGAAGAGCAGAATAAGCGGGACAAGCACATCCAGCGGATCCGATCGGCGGTAAGCAACCTGACCGATATCCTGAATGAATTCCTGTCGATCGGCCGGATTGAAGAGGGCAGGATCCAGGCGAATTTTTCGCTGTTTAACATCAAGGAACAGGTGATGCTGGTGGCCAATGAAATGCAAAGTATCCTGAAACCCGGACAGCAGATCCGGATCCGCCACCAGGGCCCGCTGATGGTGAACCTGGACCTTTCCCTGCTCCGTAACGTCTTCATCAACCTGATCTCTAATGCGTCTAAATTTTCCTCGGATAACACAACCATTGATGTGGAAACAGAGGTAAATGAAAAACAAATAC
>JALOMP010000205.1 GCA_025455365.1 Chitinophagaceae bacterium
CCGGTGTTAAGGTTTTTCTTTGCCGGGACCCACTTCCGGGAATGCAGGAAGCCTACGCAAAAGAAGCCAGTTCAGAAAAAGCGCAGTTTACCAGAAAGCAATAGCAGGTGCATCATGGATAGAATGCGTCAGCCAGCATCCTCTTCCTCTTCTTCATCAATTGTGCCCGGATTCGGCTTCTTTTCCTCGTTGAACAGGTTCTGCGGGTTGAATGGTATCAGGATGCCATGCCGGCGGAACGCTTTGTCTATCTGTTCGATGATCTCGCTGCGAGCGGTTAGCCAGTCGTTGCTGTGGCTGATCCAGAAATAGATATTGATACCCACCATTTGTTTGCTCAGTTCCCGAAAGAGTACCATGGGGGCAGGTTGGTGAAGTATTTGACGATTGGATGCCAGCAATTCGTTCAGTACTTTTTTGGTCTGTTCCAGGTCTGCGCCATAGGATACGCCAAAAGCGATTTCTACGCGCCTGCGCGTATTGCCGCGGGTCCAGTTGACGAGCCGAGCGTTCAGCAAATCGCCATTGGGCATGATCACATCGGCTCCTTCGGAGGTCTTCAGGGTGCTGCTCCGGAAGCCGATGGACTTGACGGTTCCTGTTTTATCGCCCACTTCCACGATATCACCCACGTTCACGGGTTTTTCAAATGCCAGGATCAAGCCGCTCACAAGGTTGTTCACGAGTGCCTGCAAGCCAAGGCCAATGCCTACACCCAGTGCACCCAGGATAATGGTGACCCTGTCCATCGGTATGCCCGTGGCTGCGAATGCCAACAACAAACCGAGGGTCAGGATCGTAATACGGACTAATAACAACCAACTGCCCAGCCGGTTTTTCGGTTGGTTCGCATCCCCAGAAGGAGCCGCATCGCCATCAGAAGCAAAATAAGACACAAAGCGTGAAGTGATCACGGATATGCCAAGGATCAGGAAAAAGAGTAAAAGGTTGCCGATCGAAAAGCTCAAATCGCCCATTTTACGTTCCAGGAAAATGAAATCCCTCAATGGTTCGAGCAGCAGGTTGAACGCATAAAAGCTTTTCCCCAGCAGGAATAGCCAGCCCACGACCATCAGTACATAGAACGCGGGCGATACCCTGGTTCCTACCCGTTCGAAATTGATAAAGAATAGCGAACGGTCCTGCCTTGTGTAGACCTTCGAAGCAAGCGCAAGACCTTCATTGATCAGCCGGATGGTCCACAGGAACATAATCGCGATCACTACATTGAAAAAGCCGGTAGTCATCAGTGTTTTTGCGAGGTTATACCGTCCGTACAAATTCGCCACCACCGACAGTGTTTCAAATACCACGACAAAGCCTATAAAATACAGGATGGCCCTTTCGCGCAGTTGCTGCCGGTGTCCGCCAAGGAGGATGGCGAGACCCGCCACAACACCGGCCATGGCCAGCATAAGCACCCACCACCTTTCCTGGTGGGATACCTGGAGGATCAGGTTGTCCGCACCAGATAGCAGCCCCAGTATGACCATCGAAAGCCAAGACAACATCCAGTACCTGGAAATGTAATTGCGGAGGATGAGGGTCAGGCTGATAGCGGAGATAATCCAGATGATGGCATACAATACGTACGGTGGATTTATAAAAACGAACTGGTAAAGATTAAGTACGATGACCAGCGCAGAAAGCAACGGGTAACGGAGTACGAGGGCATCCGTACCAGATTTTTCCCGCTCGGATAACCTGTCGACAATTTTCCTGAGCGTATACAAAAAATAGGTTGCCAGTGCTACCAGTAATAGGAGTATGGCAATTTTCCCCTTATTGTCTCCCAGGTAAAACTTCAGTGCCAGGATGGTTTTCTGGTTGGAAAACCGGAAGATCTCCTCAATGGGCTTGGATGCACCGGTCGGTTCCCAAATTTTATTGATTTCCTGGTTGAATAAACCGTCTGAAACTTGTTTTTGGTATCGCTGGATATCATCCCTGCTGGCACGCAACTGTGCCACCAGCGGGTTCACTTTTTTTTGGAGGTTAGACACACTTCTCTGCGCCTGTTCTCGCACGCTGTCTGCGGGTTTTAGTTCTTCCGTGGATGCGGCCAGTTCCAGTAAAAAACCCCTGACACCCGCCGAATCTTCCGGCATTTTCCAGATGGCACTGTCCAGGCTCAGAGAGTCAATGTTTCTGGTGAAATTAAACAGGACTTTGCGGTGCTCGTCCAGGTACTCCTTTCGGCTCTCCATCCGGTAAATAAGTTCCTGCAGGATGACGGCCGAAGTGGCAAGGTTCCGGTGTGTTTGCACAGAGTCCCTGTCCTGGAAAATCCCCTGGCCCAAGACTTTGTACCATGCTCTTACCTGTTCCAGTTCCTGTTCGATGCCCATCGTGTCAATACCCCTCTTAAGGTAATTCCTGGACTCCTGGACGGATGCTTTGATCTGTTCAATCACGACCTCCCGTTTCTCTTCGATTTTCCTGTTTTCAAATTTCTGGGCTTCCCGATTCAGCAGGGAATCAATCACTTGCTTCACACGGACCTCGTAGGCTGGTTTGACGGTTGACGGAGCAGGCGTAACCGGCTTTTTTCCCTGTGCCATCGAAAGCGAACAGAAAAAAATAAGATAAGCGGCACAGTGAACAGCAATACGGGCGATCAAATTCATGGGGAAAAGCAATCCCTGCATAAGGCAGACCTGACCTGGAACTGCCGGGGGATCAAGGCTACAAATTAAATCTTTATATGCTTTCCACGATGCGTAAGGCCTCGGCGGGACCATTTTCCAGTTGAAGTTTTTCCATCATTTCCTGGCTGCGCTGGTATAAGGAAGGAGTCCCCAGCAATCTTCGCACTTCATGTATCATTCTGTCGGCGGTCATTTTTTTGAGCGGTACCGGCGGCAGGCCAACACCCATTCGGACGGCCTGACAACCCCAGAAATGCTGATCGCCGAGCGGGTATAAAATAGGACAGGTTAAGAAAGGTTTGCCGGCCTGCAGGCAGGAAGCGATGGTGCCGATCCCTCCGTGGTGGACCACTGCTTTGACCAGCGGCATCAGCCTGTCATACGGAGCCGTGTCAATCATCTTAAGCTGTTCACTGTCTTTCAGCCCGTCCACGCGCGTCAGTCCCCATCCCCTGACCACAACGATCCTTGTTTTGCACGCTTGTATAATTCTATGGAGTAATGCCGGGAGATCGAGGCGACTTTCAAAAGGCATGCTCCCGAAAGTGACCAGCAACGGGGGATCACCTGCACGGATAAACGAGTCCAGGTCTTCGTCCAGTGGCTTTTCGGACGGCAGGGTCCAGAAACCTGTATAATGGCTGTTGGCGGGGTAGTCACTGGGCTTTTGGAGAAAATGGCTGCTGATCCCATAGATGGATGGCAGTGCGATTTTAGGGGCCATGCCCACGAGGCCGAATTTCGCCCTGAAATCGGCCACGGGTTTTTTCCACATGTTCAAACCGGCCTCACTGAGCCAATAAGTCATTTTATTCATGAATGCGGGCAGTGGAACGGCGCTCATCACGGGATTGATGAAGTCCTTTGTGGGCTCGATGGCCGGAACCACGTTAGCCTTCATCATTTTTCCGGGAAACTGGTCGGCGAATTGATGTGCCATGGTCTTTACATGAAAGAGCACTCTGTCCTGTTCCCTGGCAATCTCATAGAAAGTGCCAAGGGAACTGGACATCATCGGGAAGATCAGGCCCTTGAGGTGCTTGCGCGCGCTCAGCGGGTTTTTCATCATTCGCTTGCCTTCTTCGGAATCCAGCAGTCCCTGGTAATCCGCTTCCACGGGGATGAAGTCAACGCCGTAGGAATGCACCAGTGATTCGAAATTTTTCGCGGAGGATACTACTACATCATGCCCCGCCGCTTTGAAGGCTTTGGCCAGGATGGCGTATGGCTGTACATCTCCTCGGGTTCCCAGGCAAAGAAGCGCGATTTTCATATGAATGGCGATGATGTTATGGCACAATGATCGTAAACAGGTATACCAGGAAAATGACCAACAAAATGATACCTGGCAGAATGTTTGTTTTTCCCGTTTTCAGCGAAAGAATAACGATCGACAGGGCCAGCAAAAGCAACACCATCGACGCTGAATCTATACCCATGGTTATCCTGGTTCCGGTAAATACGGCGTAAAGTGACACTACGGGCATGGTCAGGCTGATGCTCGCCAGGGCCGACCCGAGGGAGAGGTTGAGGCTTTTCTGCAATTGATTTTTGGAAGATGCTTTGAAGGCTGAAAGCCCTTCGGGCAGCAGTATAACTGCCGCAATGATCACCCCGGCCAATTCCTGCGGCGCACCCAGGGTTGCAATCAGGTTGTCCAGGTCTGGCGCCAGCGATTTTGCCAATAACACAACCGCCACGAGACATATCGTCATCAGCAGGATATGGGCGACTAACGACTTCACAGATGTTTTTTCCGATGCCAGCGGTTTTTCATCCAGGCTGTCCTGAAAATACGCGCGGTGGCGGAAATTTTGAACAAAGAGGTAACTGCCATACAGAACAAGGGTAATTACGGCCACGAAGATCAATTGCTGATTATTGTAATACGGGCCTTCCACGCTTACGGTGAAATTGGGGAAAATGAGGGTTAGTATGGAAATCGCCATGAGCGTGGTGACACTTGCATTGGCACCTTCAAGGACAAAACTCTGTTCCCCGTATTTCAAGCCTCCCAAGAGAATGCTCATTCCAATCATGCCGGTGAGGATGATCATCACGGCTGCAAAAACCGTATCCCTGGCCAGGGATGCGCCTTCGGGGCCGCTGGCGGTCATCAGCGATATGATTAAGGCGGCCTCGATGCAGGTTACCGCCAGTGCCAGCACCATTGTTCCGAATGGTTCGCCCACGGCATGGGCGATCTCTTCCGCGTGATACACAGCTTGCAGGATGCTGATGACCAGTGCGGCTACCAGGAATACGCTGAACCAGGTCTGGGTAATAGTATAGTGCAACAAGAATACAACCCATGCCAGTAGGGGAAGCAAAACTTGTGTGATCTTTACTTTTTTGGATAGCGTTTCTTTCATACCTGATACGGGAAGGTAATTGAAAACGCTAAAAAATACAGCACTTGGGAGCGTCCTTTTTATCCCCTTGTACGCTGTTGCTAAAACTCAATGATAAACCCAATGGTTGGCAATACGCTGGCCTCATCATTAGGCAGGATCACCGGGATGGCATTGCTTCCGTTTTGTTTGATGGGCTGCCCGTCGGTGGTCAGGAAATCGGTATTGTCCGCATTGCGTTTGAACGTGTACTGCGGCAGACCGGGGTTTTTAGAGACATACCAGTTCTGCACATCGAGGAATACATCCAGCGTGAACCGGCGGAAATTCCATTTCTTGTCGATGCGCACGTCGCTGGCATGAAAGGCGCGTAGTTCCAGGGTATTGGTGCGGGTGAAGTCGTACACACCCGTACCGAGGGTGAGGTAGTTGAGCTGGCTGGCCGTTTCGTCGAAAGGCGAATAGGGTGCCGCACCCTGGTAGCGGAATTTCAAGCCCAGCTCCCAGTTGTTATTGAATTTGTATCCCCAGGTGAGGCTGAGGAGATGCCTGTTATCCCAACTAGCACGGATATAGTCGTTGGCAATGTCCGTGAATTCCGTTCGATAGAATGTATAGCTCAGTACGCCAAAGAAGCGCTTCGTCAATTTCTGCTGCGCGAAGAATTCAAAACCATAGGCCCGTCC
>JALOMP010000206.1 GCA_025455365.1 Chitinophagaceae bacterium
ACGGCAAAGCCGGGAATCGTTTCCCTGGATCGTTCTTTTCGTTCCCTGTTTTTAGCAGGCGCCTTGGCCTGAACCGGCTGCTGACCGGCCGGCGAAGGGGCGGGGGATGTTACCGGAGCGGTTGCAGGGACGGAAACCTTTTGCAGGGCGAGGTTCTTTTCCAGCTCAAGAATGCGCTGGATATCACTTCCTTCCACGGGTCCATCCGCGATGAGTTCATCCCAGCCATCGGCAAAGACCGGACTGTCTTTTTTGTCGAGGTGAACCTCCCCGGTTTTACCGGGCTGCCTGTTTTGAAGGGATGTTTCACCATCCAGTTTCATAATGCCTTCGCCGGGACAATTGAAATCAGCCGATACGGTCATTTGTCCGTTGGCAGGGACGGGCATCGACCCTTCAAGCATCTGTTCATCCCACCATCGCACCGTTCCGTCTGCAGGGTCCACGAATCCCCTCACCAGGCTTCTCGCATACCGGTCTCCGCCCTGGTAATAATATGCCATGCCCCGAAGGCTGTCTTCCACACGGATAAGCTTTAACTCTACCTGGTAAGTCCGGTTTCCGATGCCCTGTGGTACCGAGATCTTTCCCCGCCAGACACCATTGAGGGGCTGCGCCATACCTGCCTGGAAAAGCATCGCCCCCAACAGTATGTGTGCCAGTAAAACTACCCTTGCATTCCGGTGCATCCCATGAAATTATGGGATGTAAACGGATTCTGCAGGCGCTTATTGGCATGCCTTTTCCAGGTTTTGATATTTAACATAAACCCAACAGGCATTGTATGTTTGCAGGATGACAAACCAAGATGCCCTGATCCCGGTCCTGCAAAAAAACAACCGCATCTATCACCCCGTGGTGCCTTTCCTGCCAGGGGAAGACCGGGTTGTCCGGATGGATCTGAGCGCATCCAATCATACCCTCCGGGATGAAATTTTTTCCGATACCGGCCGATTTTCTACATGGGTCAATGATTTTCGCCGGCAGCATGGTGCCCGTTATGCCATCGGTGGTTATGGGGAACTGCGGACGATGTACAGCCGGAGTGCGGTATTCAGCGGTGACCAGGCAAGCGGGGAACCCCGCCGTTTTCACCTGGGTGTCGATATATGGGGCGATGCTGGTACGCCCGTTTTCTGTCCCATCGGAGGCATGATCCATAGCTTTGCGATGAATGACCGCGATGGCGATTACGGGGCCACCATCATCCTGTTGCACCAGCTGGACGGGCTTGCCTTTTACACCTTATATGGTCACCTCAGTGCGGCGGACCTGGCTATCACCGAGGGCACCTATGTGAACCGGGGCCAGGTCATCGGTCATTTTGGGGAGCCGAAGGAAAACGGGAACTGGCCGCCCCATTTGCATATCCAGGTCATCCGGGACATGGAACTTCGGGAAGGTGATTACCCGGGCGTATGCCGGTATTCCGAGCGCGGGCAATACCTGTACAATTGCCCGGACCCCGACCTGCTGATTTCCATGAACAAATACCTGCCGGGTGAATATTTGCAGGGGTGATTGTTTTTTATAACATGTAATTGCATAGCTTTAACCCCATTCCGGCCACGTACACCCTCCACGGGGTACATCATTCAATCTCCTTTGACAGCCGCCAGCCGTTCCTGCCAATTTTATAAACACCTAAAAAAACGGTTATGTCATTGAATCTTTTAGACGCTGTCAAAGGACTTATCACACCTGAACTGATCGGCAATGCTGCTTCTTTCCTGGGAGAGGAGCAAGGTGGAGTCACCAAAGCCATTGGCGCTGCGGCTCCTGCTCTCTTACAGGGAATCATCAACAAGGCTGGAACCGACAATGGAGCCAGTATCCTGGATATGGCAACAAAAGCTGCCGGCAGTGGCATATTGGACAACCTGGGCGGCCTTTTCGGAAGCGGGGGCAGTTCCATGATGAACCTTGGATCTACCCTGGTTTCCGGTCTTTTCGGAGATAAGGGGAGTATGCTCGGTAACCTGATTTCCAGTTTTGCCGGTGTGAAGCCATCCACGGGGAGTTCCCTGCTCAGCGCTTTAGCGCCGATGGCCTTGAGCCTTGTGGGCAAATACGTTATGTCAAATGGACTTTCCGGGGGCGGTTTGTTATCCTGGCTTACCGGGCAGAAGGATTCTGTGGCGAAGGCAATGCCAGCCGGCCTGAATCTTTCCTCCATTTTTAATGAGGGTCCTGCAAAGGTTGTCCAGGAATCCTCCTCATACCGCGAACCGGCACGTGAGGAAGCGTCTTCAGGAATGCCTAAATGGCTGCTGCCCCTGCTGTTGATCGCCCTTGGTGCACTGGCGCTCTGGTATTTCATGCGCGGATGCAACCCGAAAGAACAGGTGCCGGCTGTGGTTGAGCAGGTGGAAGCAGCGGTGGACACAGCCACCGCAAAAGTGACCGAAGTGGTCCGAGAGACGCTCAATGTTACCCTGCCGGATGGTACAGTACTCTCGGCTTTCAGAGGCGGAATTGAAGACAAGCTGGTTGCCTGCCTGAACGATGCCAACTGCAAGATCGGTAAGGATGTGTGGTTTGATTTCGATAACCTCAATTTCGAAATGGGCAGTGCAAAACTGACTGCCGAGAGCCAGGCACAGGTAAACAATATCGCCGCTATCCTGAAAGCATATCCGAAGGTGAAGATCAAGATAGGCGGTTATACGGATAAGACCGGCGATGACGCGGCCAATAAGAAACTCAGCCAGGAAAGGGCCGATGCGGTAACCGCTGCCATCAAGACGGCAGGGGCAAACGCGGCGCAGCTGCTGGCGGGCGAAGGTTACGGGTCTGAATTTGCCACGGTACCGGCCGATGCTTCCGATGAAGCGCGCAGGGTAGACCGCCGCATTTCTGTCAGTGTTCGTGAAAAATAAAAGCATTGCATCGTTAAAGAACCCCGGCCAGTCCGGGGTTTTTTTGTGCCATAAAAAAATTCTCCATCCCTGCCAGCCTTGTTACATTTACAATATGGCAAATCCAAACCTTAACCCGGAGAAACCCCAGGCAGGCAGGGTGGAATCGGACTATGAAAACAGCATCCGGCCAGCCAGTCTCGAAGAGTTTTCCGGGCAGCCGGCCATCCTGGAAAACCTGCGCATATTCATCCAGGCCGCCCGCATGCGGGGTGAAGCCCTGGATCATATCCTTTTTCATGGACCGCCCGGACTCGGTAAAACCACGCTCTCGCGTATCGTTTCCCGAGAGATGGGCGTGCAGATTCGCGAAACCTCCGGCCCCGTGATTGAAAAGCCGGCGGACCTTGCAGGGTTGCTCACAAGCCTGCAGGCCAACGACGTGCTGTTCATTGATGAAATTCATCGACTCAGTACCGTCGTGGAAGAATATCTCTACTCGGCCATGGAGGATTTCCGCATTGATATCATGATCGACAGCGGCCCCAGTGCCCGCAGCATTCAGCTTAACCTGAACCCGTTTACCCTTATTGGCGCCACCACCCGCAGTGGACTGCTTACGGGGCCCCTGCTTTCCCGATTTGCCATCCGTTCCAGGCTCGAGTATTATCCGGCGGAAACACTGCAGAAAATCATCCTTCGTTCCGCTCATATCCTGGGTGTTTCCATCACCGAAGAAGCGGCGCTGGAAATCGCCCGCCGGAGCCGTGCCACGCCCCGCATCGCCAATTCCCTGTTACGACGGGTGAGGGATTTCGCGCAGGTGTTGAGCGATGGCCGCATCGAAACGGGCATCACCCTGCACGCCTTGCGTGCGTTGAACGTGGATGACCACGGACTGGACGAAATGGACAACCGCATCCTGCTTTCCATCATCGACAAATTCAAGGGTGGGCCCGTAGGCATCACCACCATTGCCACAGCCGTTGGAGAGGAGGCCGGTACCATAGAAGAAGTGTACGAACCGTTCCTGATCCAGGAAGGGTTTCTGAAAAGAACACCCCGCGGGCGGGAGGTGACCATGCGTGCCTACGAACACCTGGGCCGTTCGCCCCAGGCAAAGCCAGGTGAAAACCTTTTATTCAGTTGAAGAATGTCTAGTAACCTATGACCGGACCAAAGGGAAAAATACGCGGATGGCTGCATGGGCGATGTATGCGGATGGTCATCTGGCTGCTTTCTTTTTTCTTCGCCCCGGACGTACAGGCGCAGTATTACAACCTTACCTTCCGGAATTTCCTCAGTCATGACGGAATCGCGCAAAGCGAAGTGGATGCGATCTTTGAAGACAGCCGTGGTTTCCTGTGGATAGGCACCCATTTTGGGCTCTCCCGATTTGATGGAAGGGAGTTCCAGAATTTCTTCCATCACGTGGATGATGAACACACCATCGCAGACAACGAAATCTCATCAATTGATGAAGACAGCAACGGTACCCTGTGGATATCCCTTTTCAATAGTGGCTTCTGTTCCTTCGACGTGCGAACGGCGAAGTTCACCAATTATACAGCACATGGTCCTGGCCTGCTGCTCAGCGAGAAAGTGGAAGTGCTTCGGGTTGACAACAGGGACAGGATCTGGCTGGGTACCAAACATGGACTCAGCATTTACAATCCAAGGAACCAGCGCTTCCACAACATATCTGGCCCGGGAGAGCCAGGCCAGACATTTGATATCTTTTGCCTGAAGGAAGACAGCCTGGGTAATATGTGGGTTGGTACCCGCAATATGGGTTTGTGGAAGATTGATTCGACGTTGAATTCGATCAGGCAACTGGCTACCTTCGACCAGGTTAGCGAGGCCAGGGACGTCTTCCTGCTGCCCGGTAATGGAGCCTGGATTGCCGGCAGCGACGGGCTTTTCCTGGTGCAGGCCGGTGCAGACGGGCACTACGATGTAAGCAGGTCAAAGTTTTTCCCTAAACGGGAATCACTCCGGGATGTGAAAGTGGATATTTACGGGAATTTATGGATGGCTTGCCAGTCTAATGGGGTCTTTATCTATTTCCCCAAAACCGGCTTCCTGGACCATCTGCAGGAGAATTTTTCTTCCGCGCGGGGATTGCTTAGCAACCGGATGTTTGAACTGTACCAGGATAGCCGTTATGGGATCTGGCTGGGCGGGGAAAACGGATTGCAATATTTCCAGCATGCGGCGCAGAAATTCAATATTTATCCCGGTCTGAGCAATATCTCGGATGAACTGCGCGGGTCTACCCTTTATGGTATCGTGGAACAGGACAACGATCTGATCATGGCGAGCTCCGGCGGCATCCTCGTGTATAACCGCGTGAGTAACAAATATGTCCCCATACGCTACCCTAAGGGATACCGGCCAGGCAGTGTTCGTTTCCGGAGCCTGTTCAAGGAAGGAAAAGACCAATGGTGGGTTTGCTCGGATGATGGCATCTACCAGCTCCGGCACGAGAAAGGCGACTATATCCTGTCCAGGCCCGAAGCTTTAAAGAAGATAAGGGTCTTTCGCGAAATGAGTTTCCGGAAATACCTGAAAAACGGCGATGATTTCTGGTTTGCACTGGCAGAGGAAGGACTGATATACTGGAACCGGAAAACGGGTGATTATGCTCATTACAGGCACGTATCCGGTGATGAAACAACCCTGGCAGATGATATTATCAACCAGATGGAGTTCGACCGTACCGGGAATATTATGATCGGCCACTATGCAGGCCTGTCGATACTGGACCCGAAAACCCGCAGGTTTCATTCTCCAATCCCCGCAAAGAAAACGTCGGCC
>JALOMP010000207.1 GCA_025455365.1 Chitinophagaceae bacterium
ACCATTCCCTCCTGCATCCCACCATGACCGACAAAGACCTGGAAGAAGGATGTGCGATCGCTGTTCAGTATGATACAGCGTCCGTATGCATCAAACCGTATGCTGTGAAGCAGGCTGCCGAATGGCTCAAAGGCAGTTCAGTGCTGGTTGGCACCGTGATCGGTTTCCCCCACGGCAGCCCTACCATGGAAATCAAGGTGGCAGAAACCCGGAAAGCCTGTGAAGACGGTGCTGTTGAAATTGACATGGTGGTAAACATTGGAAAAGTACTCAGTGGCGACTGGAATTATGTCCGGGAGGAAATCGCCGCGATTAACACCGAAGCAATAAAGCACGGGGCCATTGTAAAGGTTATTTTTGAAAATGATTTCCTGGAAAACAGCCAGAAAATCAAACTCTGCGAGATATGCAGTGACATACCCGTGGCATTCGTCAAGACATCCACGGGCTATGGCTTCGTCAAGGGTCCGGATGGCAAACACTTTACCCTGGGCGCAACCGTGGAAGATCTCAAACTCATGCGTGCGCACAGCGCTCCGAACGTACAGGTAAAAGCCGCCGGTGGCGTCCGTACACTGGATGATATGCTTCGCGTCCGCGAAACCGGCGTCACCCGCGTGGGCGCAACAGCCACCGTTGCCATCCTGGAAGAAGCAAAAAAGAGATTTGGGAGCGGAAGCAACTACGATTTCTCCAAAAAGGAAGGCAATAAGGACAGCGGATACTAGTGGGTTGACATTTCAAAGGTGAATTCTGAAACGCAACCACTCAAAAAAATTGAACCTGGGTGACAACGTTTCGCCTACTTGTCACCTCTCGAAAGACTACGCTTCTTCCTTTATCTCCAAAATCACAAAGGCTGGCGCCAATGACGGTGAATGCCGGTGAACCGCTGACATAAATTCACGGCCGAAGCGCGCATACCAGGGCATAAAATTATCCACCCTTTCCTGGAGGCCATTGTTCGGAAAAAGCCCTAGCCTGGCCTGCTGTAATTGACGCTGCTCGGCTTCAAACTTGCGCTTCTCGGCACGGAGCATTTTGGCTTCCAGGCCGGAGACACGGTCAACCGCTTTTTTCTGCAGTGCCGATACATGCGTAATAAGGGTATTGTCGATCCTGGCCGCTTTCTGTTTTAATCCTTCATAATACGTCTCGAGATTTCGCACCTCTTCGGCGAGGCTCAGGGCTGCGCCAGATTGCCTTTTGACAAGCCTGTTCATAAGGTCATATTCTGATTCAAAAAGGTCTTCCGCAGACCAGCCAGATTGATTGAGGCGCCTGGCATTCACCGGGTCGATAAGCAGGAAACTGTTCCGGAGCATAAGTACCGGAAAAGGAACCTGGAACTGCTGAAAAAGGGGTTTTAATTCCAGCCAGTACGCAATCTCAGAACCCCCGCCCACAAAGGCGATGTCCGGTAAAATGGTCTCCTGGTAGAGTCCGCGCAGGACCACATTGGGACTGAACCGTTCCGGGTGATGATCCAGTTCAGCCAGGATTTCTTCCTGCGTAAATGATTTTGAAGTTCCATCCAGGTGAAAACGGCCCTGATCCCGGGTAATTCGATGCCTGCCGCCCTCCTCCAGATAAAAGAGGTTTATTTCTCGGGGAGTGACCTGGCTCTTGTAGTGTTCAGACAGGGCCTTACTGGACGTTTCCACCAACGCATGGGGCAGGTGCTCCAACAGGTCGTTCCTGAAAACGGGAATCATGGTGCGCTTGAGATCCGCATCGTCAGGTTGCAGTACCAGGAGTCCGTAGGAAGAAAAAAGGGCATTGAGCAAGCGGAATGTTGCATTGGCGATGGTATCGCCTTCCCGGTAAGCGTCCCGGAGGATGTCCATTAATTCTTTCCCGTGGGGCTCCACGCCTACCCGGCCTTCAATTTGCATTAACAGGGCGATGAGGTTCTTGTCGACCTTCATCCGGCCAACGGCGCCGGTTTGTTTGGTTTCCCACCGGATCTTTCGTCCATCCAGGTTTACCTGTGACAGTTCATCCAGGTCGTTGTCTTCTGAACCGATGTAAAATACCGGAACGAAATTCGCTTCAGGGATTTCGCGGGCCAGTGCATCCGCGAGCGTGATGGCATGCAGGGTCTTGTAAACAAAGTAGAGATAGCCGGAGAATATATTAGGCTGGTGAGCCGTACAGATCGTAAAGGTATTTTCCCGAAGCAACAGATCCAGGTTTTCCTGCTGCCTCGCGGACAGCGGAGCCCCCTTGTAGGCCCGGTGGAATGCGTCTACAATCAGGCTGCGGTTCGTGGGAAATGCTTTCCGGGCTTCCATGGCCGACCGGAAGCCATCCAGATCCAAGGAGTGTTCATAAAATGGCGCAACCGAAGGATGACCATCGAGGTAATCCAGGATCAGGGAACTAAACTGTTTGGTCTGTCGATGGGGAATAAACCGGGCGCTTGAATCCACTGCGATCTTTTTTCAAAAAGGCATTTTCGGGTGTGAACTTACAACAATAGGGGGACATTCCACTCAGGAAACCAGTTCGCCCTCGAGGTCGTAATCATATGCTTTGGTAATACGGACGTCTACAAAATCACCCGGTTCAAGCTTTTTGCGCGTTTTGACGATGACTTCATTATCCACTTCCACACTGTCGAATTCGGTCCGTCCAAGGTATCGTCCCGCTTCTTTGCGATCGATCAGCACCTGCATGACGCGGCCAACCTTCTCCATGTTTTTCTCCAGGCTGATCTCCTGCTGGAAGTCCATGATCTCTTGCGCCCGGGCTTCTTTTTCCTCCTGGGAAATGACGTCCGGAAGCTCGAAAGCAGAAGTATCCTCCTCGTGTGAATACGTAAATACGCCAAGCCGGTCGAAGCGCTGCTTCTCGAGGAACGCTTTTAATTCTTCCACATCATTCCTGGTTTCACCGGGAAACCCGGCAATCAGGGTTGTTCGAAGGCAGATGTCCGGAATCCGGTTGCGAATCTCACCGATCAGTTCTTCCATCTCCTCCCGGGTAATTTGACGTTTCATCGCTTTCAGCATCCGATTGCTGGCGTGCTGCAGGGGCATATCCAGGTAATTGCAGATATTGTCCCGGTCCTTCATCACGTCAATAATCTCAAGTGGAAATTTAGACGGATACGCATAATGCAATCGTATCCAATGCAATCCCTCAATATCAGCCAACGCATTCAACAGGTCCGGAAGCGCTCTTTTCTTATATAGGTCCAGGCCGTAGTACGTGAGTTCCTGGGCGATCAGCATGATTTCCTTCACACCGGATTTCACCAGTCGCCTTGCCTCCGCAACCAGCTCTTCCTGTGGCCGACTCACATGACCTCCCCGCATCAGCGGGATCGCACAGAAAGAACAGGTCCGGTTACAACCCTCACTGATTTTCATGTAGGCATAATGGGCCGGCGTGCTGAGCATTCGTTCACCAACCAGCTCAGCTTTATAATCGGCTTCAAAGCGTTTGAGGATGGCGGGTAATTCCATGGTGCCGAAAAAGGCATCCACTTCCGGGATCTCGGTTTCCAGGTTTTGCTTATATCGTTCACTCAGGCAACCGGTAACATACACTTTCTCCAGCCTCCCTTTTTTCTTGAGTGCTACCTGTTCGAGGATCGTCTGGATACTCTCCTCCTTTGCTTTGTCTATAAATCCACAGGTATTAACGATCACGATATTGTGATCAAGGATTTTGTTTTCATGAACCACCTCGATGTCGTTCGCCCTAAGCTGTCCGCTTAGCACTTCAGAATCCACGAGGTTTTTACTGCACCCAAGGGTAATGATGCTGACCTTGTCCTTACGGAGGGTTTTCGATTTCATGCGGATGCAAAAATAGCCAATCATTGGCATGAATACGGTTCTGAAAATAGGAGACTAGGGAAGGAAAAATCGATAGAGAAAAAGCAGTGTGCGACCGGCTCGAAAAAAAAACTTCCGTTTTGTTTAATCTTTTATCGAAAAAACATAAAAAACGTGCATATATGCAAAAAATTTTAACAATATAACTCGTCAAAAAATTGGAAAATCCTATGAAACTCAGTACTTTTACTATGTATTCAGCGGTCACCGCATCGATCTGTGGATAAGTGTTAACTGGAAAAATACCGATAGCCCCAAACAGTCTCCTGAATTACGGATCTTACCGGCAGTAGTAACAACAGATCGCCAACCCCTACCCGACCAACCGCCAACAGTAAAACTAATTATAAATTTTTCCGTACTTGAGCAACCCATGCCTGGCAGTCATTTCTGGCTAAGTCAGGTTCTATATATGATGGGTTAGGTGTCAATCAACTTCGGCAGAGCCCCTCATTCCTGAGGGGTTTCTGCTTTTTGGAAGTTCATGGTTCATAGTTCATGGTTCATAGTTCATAGTTCATAGTTCATAGTTCATAGTTCACAGATCACCGTTCATGGGAAAAATAGGTTTGTTGAGTAAAATGCCGATTTCAGAGAATCATGAGCAGTGACTGATATCATAGATTTAGATCATTGACTGTGATCTGTGAACTATGAACTATGAACTATGAACCATGAACTAAATATCAAATCCCTTAAAAATACTGTCTACGAATTCCTTCTTATCGAATACCAGTAAGTCTTCCATTTTCTCTCCCACCCCAACAAATTTCACGGGTATCTTCAACTGGCTGGCAATAGCCAATACGATGCCCCCTTTGGCTGTGCCATCCAGCTTGGTAATAGCCAGGGACGTAACATCCGTAGCCGCGGTAAAATGCCGGGCTTGTTCAAGGGCATTCTGCCCCGTAGAACCGTCCAATACCAGCAGTACTTCATGGGGAGCGTCGGGAATCACTTT
Source organism: Chitinophagaceae bacterium (assembly GCA_025455365.1). Classification (GTDB taxonomy): domain Bacteria; phylum Bacteroidota; class Bacteroidia; order Chitinophagales; family Chitinophagaceae; genus Pollutibacter. Next base: position 4,807 of record JALOMP010000207.1, read on the forward strand.
CTGGATTACGCGACGGATCTTGGTGAGTTCGTCCATCAGGTGGGCCTTGTTGTGCAACCGGCCGGCCGTATCAATGATCACCACTTCGGACCCCCTGGCAATGGCGCTGTTAACCGTATCAAAAGCTACGGATGCGGGATCGCTTCCCATATCCTTTTTGATAATCGGAACCCCCGTTCTTTCACTCCAAATGGTGAGCTGGTCCACGGCAGCAGCTCGAAAAGTATCAGCCGCCCCAAGCAGTACCGATTTTCCTGCCTTTTTGAAATTGTACGCCAGCTTCCCAATCGTAGTGGTTTTACCTGCACCGTTGACCCCTACCACCAGGATTACGTATGGCTTTGTGGCCTGGGGGAGATCAAAGTGGCGAAAGGAATCATCCCGGGCCGTCACCAACAATCCTTCTATTTCCTCCTGAAGTATCCTCCTTAATTCACTTGTATTCAAATATTTATCTCGCTCAACTCTTTTTTCAATTCTTTCGATTATCTGGATCGTGGTGTCAACGCCCACATCGGCGCCCACCAGGGCTTCTTCCAGGTTATCCAGCACTTCTTCATCCACGGTGCTCTTCCCGGCTATGGCTTTTGTGATTTTTGAAAAGAAGCTCTGGCTGGTCTTTTCGAGACCCTTATCCAAGTTCTCTTTCTCCTTCTTACCGAATAATTTATCAAAGAAACCCATAGTAAAACTTTAGATATAGAGATCGTGGCGCATCAGGTAATCCTGTTGGATTTCCCGACAACGTACAGGGCGTACGAATCGGAGGTCTTTCCCATGGCGTCTCCCCGGCAACGAGAGAGCACCGGCGCGCCGGTCCCCGGCACGCGGTGCTCGTGAGCGA
>JALOMP010000208.1 GCA_025455365.1 Chitinophagaceae bacterium
AACAATATCCGGGCCCGTGCCGAAGAATTCGAAAAGAGGTCGGTTGCGGTTGGAGGTAAAAGCGCCGAAATCCCAGATCCAACTTCCCCATTTCAAACCGGCCGGTGCTTCTCCTTCCCCGGATTTGTGCCCGCTTATATCCGCCCCCTGTTCTGTGAAGGGAAGGGGCCTTTCCGGTGGGCTGCGCTGAGCGGTGACCCGGCGGATATCGCTGTGACGGATGATTTGATTGCAAAAATGTTCCCGGGCAATAAAGGCCTGCAACGTTGGCTCACACTGGCAAAGCAGAAAATTGCATTCCAGGGTTTACCGGCGCGCATCTGCTGGTTAGGGCAGGGAGAACGGGAGAAAGCCGGTCTGGCTTTTAATGAACTTGTACGTACCGGGAAAGTCAAAGCGCCTATCGTCATCGGAAGGGATCACCTGGATACAGGATCCGTAGCATCGCCCAACCGGGAGACAGAGGCCATGCTGGATGGTTCCGACGCGGTGGCCGACTGGCCCCTGCTCAATGCGTTGGTGAACACAGCCGGCGGCGCCTCCTGGGTTTCGCTGCATCACGGTGGTGGGGTAGGGATGGGCTATTCCATCCATGCCGGCATGGTGATCGTGGCAGACGGTACGGATGCAGCTGCGGCGCGACTGTCGCGTGTCCTCAGAAACGACCCGGGCATGGGCGTGATCCGTCATGCAGACGCGGGCTATGAAATCGCCCAAAAGGCCGCGAAAGAAAACGGGCTCAGCCTATCTGACCGGCTCGATGAATGAACCAACGATTTTTCAGGTTTTACGGATAGGTGGTTCTATGATATGATCGGATGAAGCTACGGCGATGGGTAACCCCATACCTTTACGGCAAATTCACGATTATGTGGAAGCCACTTACATCTCAAGCTACCCGTTACATTTTCTTGCTCAGCCTACTCTCTGCCCTTTCTGCGGGTGAGGCATCTGGACAGGCATTGTATATCCCCGGAGGCTTAAACATAAAATCATCCATCGGGCGAAGACTCGCGGTAACGGATATTGACATACACTGGAATGCCCCTGCCGTGCGTGGGAGGGATGGAAAGATTTGGGGAACCGATATAGCCCCTTACGGGTTCACCGTGCTGGGATTTGGCTCGAACATACCATCACCCTGGCGGGCAGGATCGGATGAAAGCACCAATATCTCATTTTCCACGGATGTGACAATCAATGGAAAGCACCTGGCTGCGGGCCGCTATGGTTTCTTCATCGCCCTCTACCCGGATTCTTCCGTATTGATCTTCAACCGGAATGCGAAAGGGTGGGGCAGTTATTTTTACGACAGTACCCTGGATGTATTAAGGGTAACCACCAAACAAGAGAAAAACAGGAAGGAACTCCAGGAACGACTGATTTATGCTTTTGAAAACCAGGCGGCTGAATCCGTCGATATCGCCCTGTATTGGGAAAGATGGCGCATACCCTTTACCGTTACCGTTGATGCAAAGGCAACAACCCTGGCTTCCATCCGGACGCAGATGAGCGGTGCTTTGGGATTCGATCCGCCCAGCCTGGAGGCCGCTGCGGCCTGGTGCCTGCGGAACGACGTCAACACCGCGCAGGCCCTGGAATGGATCAACTCGGCTACAGACCCGGCGCTCGGCGGCGTCCAGAGTTTCCGCGCGCTTTCCGTGAAATCGGGCCTGTTGGCCAAACAGGGGAAGAAACAGGAGGCCGACCAGCTCATGGCAAAGGCCCTGGAGAATGCAACGGCTGTGGAGATGCACGGGTACGGGAGGCAACTGCTGGCCCAGAACAAGCCCAAAGAAGCCATGGCGGTTTTTGAACAGAATTTTAAGAAACACAAGGGAGCATGGCCTACCCATGTGGGCATGATGCGCGGGTATTCCGCCAACGGGGAACTTAAGAAAGCGCTGGAACACGGTAAACTGGCCCTGGCACAGGCTCCCGATGAAGGTAATAAGCGGGCGCTGGAACAGGCGGTAAAAACACTTTCCGAAGGGAAACCACTGTAGGCGCTTATCGTATCTTCAGCAGTTTTTGTTTCATGCCGTTTTGCGTCAGCTCAAGTGCTTCCACACCACCCTGTTCATTTTTAAGGATGGCGAAACGGGCACTGGGGACTTCCAGGATTTCAAAATGGGTTTCATCGGTGAACAGCATGGTGAACCCTGGCGCTGGCTGTGCGCCCTGCCGGATACAAAGGTCTTTGCCGCAAACCGTAACCATCAGTGAATCATCGCCCCCCAGGCGGTATTCGCCCGTATAATGCTGCATTTGGACCTCAGAAAGCGAAACAAGTTTTCTGAATGAGGGCGTATAAAAATCTTTCCAGTCATATACCCTTGCCACACTGTTCATCAATTCCCGAATGACCCCGAAGTTCTCGCCGTTGATCATGATCACCACACCGTTACCATCTGCAAGACTGCCATATGAGGTACAAAGAAAAGCCTCATTGCCCCCGTTGTGATTGAAATATTGGCTGCCATTCTTATTGACGATGAAAACGCCCAGGGCCGCGGTACTGTCGATATAGGGCGTCATCCGCTTACGCATCATATCCCGGGAGAGGACCTTTTTGGATTTACCGGCGTATGCCAGTTGGCATTCGATAATGTAGCGGGACAGGTCCGAAGGTGTTGTCCATAAACCTGCGGCTGCCTGCTCCGGGTAGACATGGTACTTGCCCTTCACGGGTTGGCCGTTCCGGTAGTAGCCAGTTGCCAGTTCACTGGTGTCCGCCTGGGGCTGCATGAAGGAACTATGTTTCATTCCCAATGGTTCTAATACTTCGGCGCGCATGAATTCGGCATAGTCCCTGCCTGTGATATCCATCAGCATGAGTTGCGTGATGGTTGTCCCGCCACCCGAATATTTTACAATTTCTCCCGGCGCCAGGAGGCTCCGTACTTTGCGTGTATTGGCAGGCTTTAGGCCGTCCAGTATTTGAGGAATTGTTGGAAGGCTATCCCACCGCTTGTACCCCGGAAATCCATGGACATCAAGACCGGCACTGTGGCTCAGCAGGTGATTCATGGTAATCTTTTTCCCTTCCGAAAGGCTGTCATACGGGAATTTCCAGGTTTTCAGGTATTTATTGATATCCGCATCCAGGTCCAGTTTACCTTGTTCCGCCAGTTTGAGGATACCCAGACTATTGATTGATTTACTGATCGAAGCAGCCTGGAAACGGGTGTCAGGTGTCACTTTCCTGCCGGATGATTCATCTGCCCAGCCATAACCCTTCGCCCAAAGGATTTTATAGTCCTTTATGACCGCGATACTAAGACCTTTGACACCGGCCGTCTGCATCCGCTCTTCCAGGTTCCATTGGGGAATCTTATCGCCATAAATCACATCCGGCGCAAGGGAGTTTTCCACCGCCTGTATCTGCTTTTGCAGGTCCTGATCCGTTTTCTGCGCCACCAGGAATAGCGGCGAAAGCAATAAAGCGATCCCAATCCCGAACTTCATGTATGGTATTTTGGATCAAGATAATATTTTGGGCAACGAATCGATTGAAGGGAAGGACCATTCTCCCTGTGGGCGGATAAACGGTTCTATGGGATGTCCATAGCCGGCTGATGTGATATATCCGGGATTTTTTTTATCTTTTTTGGCGATAATTTGGTGGGACCTGTTTCCCCGACTTTTATAAAACGATTGCCCATGTCCGATTCAATATCAATTGATACCGACCAGCTGAGCCGTTGGGCTGCCGAAAAAATGGATCCCGAAACGGTCCGTGCTACACTGGAGTCCAGGGGACTTGACCCTGATTCCGTCAAATCGTATATGGCACAATTCAGGAAACTACGGAATGCCAGGAAGCTCTTTGGCGGATTCCTTTGTTGCGGCATCGGCGCTTTCCTGGGCTTTGTGGGTTGTGTCCTCTCCATGGTAAACCCGGTGCCGGAATTATATGGATTCTTCCTGTATGGCCTGACCTCGCTTGCCATCCTGGTTATCTTCGCCGGTCTATACCTCTTGTTTGAATAGCCCTGGCCGGTCCTAGTGAAGAAACTCCCATGCGGACCGATACTGGCCTTTTTCCTCCACGTAGGTAATCATCGCCTGGTAAAAGGGGTCACGTCCGATCGTTGCGCTGTCGCCCACCAGGTATAGTTTTTCTTTCGCGCGTGTCATGGCAACATTTGTCCGCCGGTAATCCCGCAGGAAACCGATCTCACCGCTATCATTGCTCCTTACCAGCGATACAATCACCACGGCTGCTTCCTGTCCCTGGAAACTATCGATTGTCCGGATCCGCATCCCTGTTGGCAGCCTTTCCCTGGCAGCGGAAACCTGTCCGGCGTAGGGCGATATAAATGCCGTTTCTGATGGGTTTAGGGCTTCCTGGTCTATGAGTTTCTGCACAATGTCCAGTTCTCCCTGGTTTTGCAGGCTGCTTCCCTCCGGGCCCTGTGATTCTTCCATCCCCGTTCCCGCCGTATCAATGAAATGGATATGCACACCCTGGTCTTCCAGGTGCACGGCGGTACGCACCAGGTTTTCATAGAACCAGGAACTGCTGAATCCTGCGATCGATGCCCGCATGCGGTATTGGGTATCCAGCAGGTGCACTTCCGGGAGGTGATGGATGGCTGCTTCGAGGATGGAGCGGTTAAGGCCCAGTTTAGCGGCTTCGGTTCCCAGGACGGTTGGCGGCAATTGATAGGGATCGCCCGCGAGGACAATCTTTTCCGCAAACGGAAAGATCACCCAGGCCAGGGGTTCCAGGCATTGACCTGCTTCGTCGATAACCAGGGTATCGAAATGCATCGACTTCAAACCGGCATCCCGGAGCCCGATGGGCGTGCCTGTGATCACCTGTGCTTCGCGAAAAAGCTTGTCTTCTTCATAGGCCCTCATCTTCCGGATCTCGTCGCGGATGGATTTAACTTCCTGGAAAAGCAGTTTCCGTTGTTCCCTTTCGGCCTTTCCGAAATTTCGTTTGTATTTCAGCGCCATGCGACGGAACTCTTCGGCGCGGACTTTTAATGCCTTGATATCCTTTTGGTGAACGCTGTCCTTTAGCCTGCCCTCTGGCGTATGACCGTACAGTTCCGGATCGATTTTGCCGATATTACCTACGCGAAGGACCTTAAGACCGCCGCGTACAAGCCCCAGGCTGATATGGTCAACGGCGGTATTGCTGGGCGCAGAAACAAGCACCTTTTTCCCTTCGTCCGCCAGCTGCCGGATCGCCTCCACCAGGGTCGTAGTCTTGCCTGTCCCCGGGGGACCATGCACGATCAGGACATGTTCGTTGCCCAAGACCGCCCGCACAGCCATCTGCTGGCTCTCATTCAATTTTCGGTTGTGGAATACCGGTAGTGCACCCGCCGGATATTTGGGCTGGGCCGGTGGGATTGCTTCGCCGTGTATTTCCAGGAAAAGACCGGACAGCCGCTTGTCCTTTTCCAGGTCCTCGAGGGACTTCTTCATGATGTCCGTAGTACGCGTATCCGGAGACAGTTTGATGCCAACTCCCGGGTCTTCCACCCAGTCCGGGAAATCAGGGGCAAAGAGCCTGAATTCACCCGTGTTTCCTTCCAGGCTGAGCAGGATACCTTTCACCGGCTCTTCATCGGCGCAAAAGCACTCGATGGCTGATCCG
>JALOMP010000209.1 GCA_025455365.1 Chitinophagaceae bacterium
TAGTTATTCTTCTATACCATCCGGCGCCCCCTGCGGACCTTCCGCCGGGGGTGTTTCTTTTTTCAGTTTGCCCTTCGGGAAAAGGGAGGCAAGGAGCAACAGGCTGGCGGCGATGACCATCAGGAAGAGCCCGGCTTTTTTTTCCGGGCAGTATCCCTGGTAACAGGAACCGAAAAGCAGGAGGTTTTTGATGGCATAGGCAACGTTCAATCCGCAAACAAGCAGGGCAATGCGTTTGGCCCACAGGGCTGGTACAAAGGAAAGCAGGGTGCTCACCGTTCCAAGTACAAGCAGGAACCTGCCCGGCTTCCCATAAATATTCTTCTCCGAGAAAAAGCCGGTGAAGGTCTTATCAACGTCGGCATGATAGGTCCATGGCATGAAACATGAAATGGCGAGCAGGAGAAGGGCGCCCAGTGAAATCCAGTTGCTGTATTTAGACATGGTAACGGTATTGAAAAAGGCGAAGGAATATCCTTCGCCTGCTGAGGTACCGAGCGGATTCGAACCGCTGTACGAGGTTTTGCAGACCTCTGCCTAGCCACTCGGCCACGGTACCATTATGTTCCGACGCAGGCATAACGCCCTTTGCCGGGACCGCAAAAATAGTACTTTTAGGCGTAAATATATTCTTTCAGGCCAATCCTTCCCATATGCAGAAAATCGGTGCGTCCGAACTCATCATTAACAAACGGGGAGCCATTTACCACCTGAACCTGAGACCCGAGGAAATCGCAGACACCGTCATCACCGTGGGCGATCCGGACCGCGTGAAACAGGTAAGCAGGCATTTCGATGAAATCGAGTTCAGTCACCAGCACCGCGAATTCATCACCCACACGGGCCGGATTGGCCGCAAACGCATCAGCGTGATCTCAACCGGTATCGGTCCTGACAATATCGATATTGTACTGAATGAGCTGGATGCCCTGGTGAACATAGATTTCGAAAGCAGGGAAGCCAGGCAACAGTTGAGAAGCCTGCAGATTATCCGGGTGGGAACATCCGGGTCCCTGCAGGCGGATATACCCGTAGACAGTTTTGTGGCCAGCACCCACGGCATTGGCATGGACAACCTCCTGCATTTTTACCGGGTGCAGTACGATGAAGAGGAAAAGCAGATCCTGCAGGCTTTCATCACGCAGACACAATTGCATAACCACCTCTCCCACCCTTACGTATATGGGGCCGGCATCAGCCTCCTCAAAAAATTCACGGAAGGGTTCCACCAGGGAATTACCGTTACCTGCCCGGGCTTCTACGGACCACAGGGGAGGGTATTGCGACTAGGACTTGCCTTGCCCGGACTCAACGAAGCGCTCACCCAGTTTAGCTTCGGGCATCACCGCATCACCAATTTTGAAATGGAAACGGCCGCCATCTATGGGCTTGGGCGGGCCCTGGGCCATAGTTGCCTGTCGCTCAGCGCCATAGTGGCCAACCGGCTGAGCAGGACCTTTTCAAGCGACGGTGACGCTACCGTGGGTAAACTCATTCGCCATACCCTTGATATGCTGGTAAAGGATTGATGTTTACCTTTGCAGGCATTGCAGCCAAAAGCGCAAATGGAATATGACCATCACTTTCTATAAATATCACGGAACCGGAAACGACTTTATCATCCTGGACAACCGGGCACAGCATAACGGCAAACTTACCGAAGAAGAGATCCGGCATCTCTGTCACCGCCGCTTTGGCATCGGCGCCGATGGTCTGATGCTGCTCACCCTGGCAGAAGGGTATGACTTCGGCATGACCTACTACAATGCAGACGGCCGGGAAGGGTCTATGTGCGGAAATGGCGGACGATGCATGGTGAAGTTCGCATACGACCTTGGCATCCACCGATCGGCCTACCGGTTCCTGGCAACAGACGGGGATCATGAAGCAGAGCTGGACATCAGCGGGATCGTCCGGCTGCGCATGAATGATGTGGACAAGGTTGATGCTTCCCTGGACAGCTATATCCTCAATACCGGGTCTCCCCACTATGTGAAATTCCAGCCCGAGGTGAAAGATTTCGATGTGATTGGCGAAGGTCGCGCTATCCGGAACAGCAAGAAATTCATCCGCGAAGGGATCAATGTCAATTTTGTGGAAACCCTGAACGACCATACCATTTTTGTGCGTACGTACGAGCGCAGACCATTGGCGGCCGACTGAGTGTAGAATTCGACAAGATCGACGAAGATACCTATCGCAACATTTGGCTGATCGGTCCGGCGGAATTTGTATTCAAGGGCGAATTTGAACTCAGGGACTAAATAATAACCTCGGCTTAATCATATTGAAGCTACCTTAGCGGCGCATTCAACCGGCCTTGCTGTACTAAACCAGAATCATGATCCAGCTTTTCCAGAATATCAAAGGGGTGACCACCGCCATCGATAAGCCGGAAAACGGCACCTGGGTCAATATCCTGCCACCGTTCAAACAGGAAGAATTCACGGACGTCTCTGAAACCCTTGATATTCCGATCGAGTTCCTGCAAGACTCCCTTGACATCGATGAACGCCCAAGGTTCGAGCTGTCCGACAATGTGCGCATGGTGGTTATCAAAACACCCACGGAGAACAATTCATTCAACGACAGTGACGCATTCTACATCACCATTCCCGTCTGCATCATTCTTACGCATAACCAGATCGTAACGGTAAATTCCTTTGAGAACGGAGCCATCAAGAAATTCCTGAATACTTTTCAGAACCGTCACCCGGACAAACGCAGCATGATGGTGCTGAAGATCTTTGAGAAAGTGACCCAGACCTTCATGGAATATCTTAAAGAGATCAACCATCGCAGGAACGTGCTTGAACAAAAGCTGTATGAATCGAGCAGGAACGAAGAACTGTTCGAACTGATGCGCATCCAGAAAAGCCTGGTGTATTTTGTCACCGCACTGCGCTCCAACGAGCTGGTGCTGATAAAAATGGAAAGGACCAATTTCCTCTCGCTGAACGACGAGGAAAGGGAGTTCCTGAACGACCAGATCATCGACATGTCGCAGGCCCTTGAAATGGCGCAGATATACACCAACATTCTGAGCAGCACCCTCGATGCATTTGCAAGCATCATCGCCAATAACCAGAACCTTGTATTAAAGCGACTGGCAGGCATTACCATCATCCTGCAATTTCCCGTGCTGGTAGCCAGTATCTACGGCATGAACGTGCCCATCCCCTACCAGGAAACAAAGCACGCTTTTTACATTCCGATCCTCCTCGCACTGGCCATTTCACTCATCATTGCCTGGTATTTCGTAAAGAAAAAGTGGTTTTGATGTTCAATATCCGCGTGTACGGCATTCTCATAAGCGAAAACAGGGAGGTCCTTGTCAGCGATGAATTTATCCGTGGGAACTATTACACCAAGTTTCCCGGCGGGGGGCTTGAATTTGGTGAAGGTACGCGCGACTGCCTGCGCCGTGAGTTCATGGAAGAACTGAACCTCAGGGTGGAGATTGGCGAGCACATATATACCACGGATTTTTTCCAGATATCAGCCTTCAACCCCAAACACCAGATCATTTCGATCTACTACCAGGCATATGCGCTTGAGCCCATCACCGCGCCGCTGCGCGATAAGCCGTTTCATTTTGATGAAAGACAGATGGAAGTGTACCAGGCCACCGGGGAAACGGAAACATTCCGTATGATTCCATGGGAAATGTTTTCACCCGAAACGGTCAGCCTGCCAATCGACAAAGTTGTGGCGGAGCTGGTTAAACGCAGGTATTAAAAATCGTCACCGGCATTCCAGGCACCCGTTCCGTTCCCTGACGGCCGCCCATCTCCGCTTCGCACAGGACATCCCTATATCTGGGTCACTCCAGGGCGGCCTTTTTCATGGAAGAAGCCAGTTCACGGCCCAGGAATTTCTCTGCCAGCCAGTGAATCATGTAAATCATCGGCGTCATGAGTAAGGCGATGATGAATTTGTACGCATAAGCGGTCATGGCCCAGGCCATGGTTTGGCCAACGGGAACTCCACGGAAAAGGGTAAATGCCACATAGGTGACTACAACGCTATCGATCAGCTGGGACACGACGGTGCTCATGGTAGCCCTGGCCCAGATAGCCCTTTCGCCGGTGAACCGCTTGATCCTCCTGAACACGAGGGAATCAATGAGCTGGCCCAGCAGGAATGCCGTCAGGGAGCCAACAATGATGTTCATCCCCTGGCCGAATATCGCCCGGAAAGCAGCCTGCATGTCCGGGACGCCTTCCTGGCTGTAAGAACCGATCCAATACCGCATATCCGGCGACATCCGGATGGCGAAAAAGAATACCAGGAACGCGAATGCAACCAGGGCTGTTGTCAGAAACGTGAGGAAACGCACACCCCTGACACCGTAATATTCGTTGATGATGTCCGTCATCACAAAGACAACCGGCCAGGGAAGAACACCCACGGACAGGCTGAATGAAAGGTTTTTCTCACCAAAGAGGGAAAAGTCGGCTTTTGGAATGCCCAGCGTGTCTTCAAGGGAGAAAATTTTCACCCCGATAATTTCCGCAACGATTGCGTTGGCAATAAAGAACCCTCCAAGAATGATAAAAAGGCGGGTGGACTTGTCGCGGATGATGTTGTGTATCATGCATCTGTATCTGGCGATGAAAAGAAAAGTTAGGGAATTCCAACAAAAATCGCATGCAAAAGTTTGCCCTGCAGGCAGGGCTGATGATCAGAACTAAATGGATAATAAGCGTTAATTTGCCGCCCAAACCGTCCTAACGTTATGTCTTCACTCAATTTCAGGACCCTTTTACCGCACCTGGCGGCTGTGTTTTTATTCGTCCTGGTAGCCGTATTGTATTGCAAACCCGCCCTGGAGGGACAAGTCCTGCAGCAAAGCGACGTGGTCCACTTCAAGGGAATGAGCAAGGACATTCATGACTACAAGGAGAAGCATGGTGTAGCGCCGCTTTGGACAACCCGGATGTTCGGCGGCATGCCGGGCTACCAGATTGCCACCAATAACAACAACTACCTCTCATACTGGGCCAATGAAGTGTTTTCACTGTTCATCCCCAGGCCTTTCCGGTTTTTCATTCTCGCCTGCCTTGGTTTCTATTTCCTGGCGATTGCATTAAGGACCAATCCATGGCTGGCCATGGTTGGCGCACTCGGTTATGCGTATGCGTCATATAATGCCATTATCGTATCGGTTGGCCATGAAACCAAAATGCTTTCCATCGCCTATTTGCCCGCGTTGCTGGGTGCGCTCTGGATGATCTACCAGGGCAGGTATTGGCTGGGTGCCGGGCTTACCGCCCTTTTCAGCTCCATCCTGATTTTCCATAATCACTACCAGATCGTCTATTATTTCCTGCTGCTGGCCGCCGCCATGACCCTCGGGTATTTCATCCAGTGGATCCGGCAGAAAGATTTCAGGACCCTTGCTACCTCAACCGCCTTCGCCCTGGTAGCTGGACTCACCGGTGTACTTGCGAACGCCGTGATGCTTTTCACTACCTACGACTACTCCAAAGCCACCATCCGGGGCGGACAGGCAGCCCTTAATCTCAGGGACAGCCTGAACGTGAAAAAAAATACGGGTGGCCTGGATACGGCTTATGCCTTTTTATATGGAAGTTATGGCGTGGCGGAAACCTTTACCACACTCGTTCCCGGCATGTACGGGGGGGCCACCGGACCGCTCGGGGAGGAATCTACCCTGGTTGAAACCATGCAGGAGAAGGGCCTTCCGCCGGATTTCGCCAACCAGCTTTACAGTATTTTTTCCTCCTATTGGGGCCAGCAACCCAGTCACGCAGGACCGGTTTACTTCGGCGCGATTTTTTTCCTGCTCTTCATTTTTGGAATGTTTTACCTGAAATCCCATCACCGATGGTGGATTTTGGGGATTACGATCCTGGCCATACTCATGTCCTGGGGCAAGAACCTCGCGGGTTTTAATACTTTCCTGTTCGAACACCTGCCCCTGTATAATAAGTTCAGGGCTCCGGCGATGATCCTGGTGATTCCGCAGCTCACGTTCCCGCTTGTAGCAGTCATGGCGCTGCAGGAACTTCTATTTGGCGGGCGAAGCACAGCCGACGCCTGGAAAGCCCTTAAAAATGCCGGTATCGCCATGGCTGGCATCTTCGCTTTGTTGTTTATCCTGTATATCAGTTTCAACTACCGGCAGGGCTATGAAAGTGAGATCCAGCAGCAGTTAACCCAGATCGCACCCAATGACCCTGCCCTGGGAAAGGATATCGTGGAGGCTGTTGTGGCAGACCGGAAGAAGATGTTCGGTAAAGACCTCGCAAGGTCCCTTTTCTTCGCCGGCGCCGCTTTCCTGATGCTGTTCCTGTTTATCCGGAATAAAATCAAATACCAGGCAGTGATCTGGACCCTGGCAGTCCTCAGCGCGATGGACCTTTTAGGCGTGAGCAGCCGGTTTCTCGGGCACGAAAATTTCATGGAACCGGAAACCGCGGAAGGCGCGTTCACCCCTACCGCGGCAGACCTGCAAATACTCCAGGATAAGGATCCTGATTTCAGGGTCCTCAACTTGCAGAACGGTCTCTCCGCGGCATTCGCCGATGCCATCACCTCCTACCACCACAAATCCGTGGGAGGATACCACGCCGCCAAACTGAGCATTTACCAGGACCTGATCGAAAACCAGCTTTCGAAACAGCCCCTGAACATGCCCGTGCTGAATATGCTCAATACCAAGTACATCATCGCCCCGGATTCTACCGGTCAGGTACGTCCACAGAGAAATCCCGGTGCACTTGGCAGTGTCTGGTTCGTGCAAAACATCCAATTTGTTCCCGATGCGAGAACAGAGATGCAGTCCCTGGATAATTTTAACCCGGCAACCACGGCTATCGTCCAGGAGTCTTTTAAACCGGCCGCGGGCAATCCACCCAATTGGGATTCGGGCGCCGTCATCAGGCTGGTGAACTACGACAATGACGCGCTTACATACGAAAGCAATGCTGCGGCGGTCCAGTTTGCCGTGTTCAGTGAAGTGTATTATGATCGGGGCTGGAAGGCATATATCGACGGGAAGGAAACACCGATCGTAAAAACAAATTATGTACTCCGCGGCCTGTCCGTACCGGCCGGCAGCCACAAGATTGAATTCAGGTTTGAACCCCGCTCCTATATCCTTGGAAGCCGCATCACCACGATCAGCCAGCTGGCTGTGCTGCTATTGCTGCTGATTGGTCTGTGGACGGAATTCGGAAAAAAAAGACGCCCTTGAACAGCCTGACATGGCCAAAATACTGAGTGTGGTTTGGTACCAGATACTTCCGGCACGTTTCGGAGGTCAGAAAGGTATTGCCGAATTCAACGAGCACCTGTCTTCGTTCCACGAATTGTATTGCCTGTGTTCGCGGAACAACGATCCCTCGAAGGCAACATACCCTGTGATGCCCGAACTTCCGGTAGCGCGGAGACAGGTAGCCAATCCCCTGAACTGGTACCGGATTTTCCAAAAAATCCGCGCACTCGGCACCACGCACCTGATACTCGAGCATTGCTATTATGGTCTGGCTGGCATTATGGCAAGACGGATGCTGGGTGTGAAGCTGATCGTCCACGCGCACAATATCGAAGCCACCCGGTTCAGGGAAATGGGCAAATGGTGGTGGACCCTGCTTTGGATCCTCGAAAAATGGACTTTCCG
>JALOMP010000210.1 GCA_025455365.1 Chitinophagaceae bacterium
GGAAACAGGATATTTTCTTCCTTAAACATATGCGCGGTCATTTCATCGCTGATATCCTGTACCAGCTGCCGGATCTCCAGGAGCTCCGGGTGCCGATCGCCATGTACCCTCGCCACTTTACCGGCGTATGCCGAGAGTTCAGGCAGTATCTGCCGGACATACCGGTGGTGTACCTGGACGATGTAATCGGCGAGGAAGGCGGCCGGCCACTCGCGGTGGTGAAGTATTGGGTTGCCCGCCGCATCCGGTACAACGGCTTCCAGTGCCTGCTCGACGGTTTCCACGGGGAGGTTTTTAGCCGCACAGGCTTCCGCGAGGGATCTCTTGCCTCCGCAACAAAAGTCGAGTCCGAATTTTTTAAGCACCAGCGCCTTGTGCATGTCTTCCGCGGCGATCTCGCCAAGGGTTATTTTTGACGCGTACGCAATGGATGCATCGCCCGCGAAGGCCTGGGTTCCTGGAAATACTGCCTGGTTCATGGTATGTATGTTTTAAACGTTTATTTTATGATCATTCAAGGTTGGTCGCATCCTCCTGATGCTTCCATCGTGGGAATTTTTGTTGCAGCTGTATCAGTTATTGTACGAAGGCATACCTGCCGACATGGTTTCAAAGGTTTGTGTTGATGGCTGTGGCGTCACCAGCTTGTCCTGCCGGGGTTTCCGTTTACCTTTCACGATAAACCAGGTGAAGGGTAGCAGGCCGCACAGGGTAAACAGGGCGCCGCCCAGGATCCGCATCAGGGTGAGCGACTGGAAGGCATTCCCTTCTACGAATTCGGCGCTGCGTGCAAACCAGAGCCCTTTTTCCGCCACCGCCTGGAATTGCAGGATGCCGGCTGGGAAAAGGTCCAGCAATACCATCAGCAACAAGCCGGCATTGATACTCCAGAAGGAGATGCGCAGGAGCTTGGGCTGCCAGTGATCCGGCCGGAAAATGAGCTGGCAGCAGAACAGTACCGCCGCCAGCGCGAGGTTTCCGTAAACACCCATGAGCGCGGCATGGCCGTGATTTACGGTGAGGTAGGTGCCATGTTCATAATAGTTGGCGATGGGCAGGTTGATGATAAAACCCATTACACCCGCGCCAAAAAAATTCCAGAAGTTTACGGCCAGCAGGAACAGGAAAACTTCCCTGAAGCCAAATCGTTTCTCGTCCGTCGTTCCATTCAACTTTTGCGATTCCAGCAGTTTTGGCAGTTTGCTGAATCGCCAGGCCTCCAGGGTGAGCAATACGAGCGGGATCACCTGTAACGTAGAGAACACGGATCCCAGCGCCATCGTAAAGACGGGCTTGGCATTCCAGTAAAAATTATGGGATATGCCCAGCAGGCCGGAGCCCAGGAACAGTAGCGTTGCCAGGTAGATAACTCGGATCACCGCCTGGCGACTAACCAGCCCCATGAAAACCATGAAGTAGCCGATCAGTACGGTGGTAAACACTTCGAAAAACGCTTCGGCCCACATGTGCACTACCATCCAGCGCCAGAAGTCCGCGATGACAAAGTTCGTTTTGGGCGTGGCGATGAAACCCGAAACCAGCAGGAGGATGATGCTGAACGTGGCATACACCAGCCAGTTGGGCAGGGCCCAGGGCTGCCGGATTTTCATCACCGGTTTGATGCCCCGGTAAAGCGTCACTGCCCAGAGTATAAAGACGAGCCCCAACATTGCCTGCCAGATTTTTCCCGGTTCCATGTATTCCCATCCCTGGTGCCCGAAGAGGTACCAGTTTTCTTTCAGCAGCCCCTTGGGTCCGGTCAAAAGCCCTACCAATGAACCCGCTACCAGCAAAACCGTGATCCAGAAAATGAGGTTTACCATGCGTAACTGGCCGGCCGGCTGATCGGGATTGATCATGGACATCACAAAGAGCGAAGCGCCGATCCAGCAGGCCGATATCCAGAGCAATGAAAGCTGGACGTGCCAGCTTCGGGTAACCGTGATTGGTAGTAGTTCCTGCAGGTTGATGCCCCCCAGGTGCACCCAGCCCACAAAATCATGGATGGTTAGAATCCCGGCCAGCACCTGCAGGCCAAACAGCAGGATGGCCGTGAGAAAATATTTGTAGGTTGCCCGCTGGATGTTTTGCGGCTGAAAGTTGGCAACATCCGCCCTGGACATGAAGGGCGACGCATGTTGGGTAAAAGTTTCATCATCCAGTTTTTCCAGTTTGCCGTGGTAGTACAACACCATTCCCATACCCAGGATCAGCCCGAGGGCACCAATGATGCTCCAAAGGACGATGGCCGCGCTGGGACTGTTTCCTGATTCCGGGTCAAAGGGCCAGTTATGGGTGTAGCTGTAGTTTTCACCGGGCCTCTGCACACCGCACACCCAGGCGCCCCAGTAAAAGAAGGCCGACAAGGCTCGTATTTCACGCTCGGTTTTAATATACCCGGCGGGGCGAAAATTTCCTGATTCATTGCCTGCGCCGAATTTTTGAAGATAGTATTCGCTTAATCGTTTCGCAGCGTACACCTGGGATGGCTGCATGCTGACCGTGTTGCTTTCAGCATGGTAACTGTTTTCCTTGATTTCCTGCCTGACCGTTTCGGCGATTCCTTTCCGTTGCAGCGGGTCGGCCTGGGTCAATTGACCTTCGTGGTACGCCGACATATACACCGATATCATGTGCAGGGCTTCGGCCGTATAGTCAGGGCCGCGGTTGGCCCCGTCCCCGAACATGCTCCCGTATTCCATTAATGCATATTGCTGGAATACAGCCTGCCCTTCCAGGATCTCGTCATGGGATATGACCGCTTTACCTTCCCCATCCGTATAGGTTGGAATCGGCGGGGCTTCCGTATAGGTGTGCAAACCAATCATGCCTACGCCCGCGAGGCTGATGACGAAGATCACCAGCAGGGGTATCCACCATTTGCGGGGATTGAGTAATACGTTGAGTAACCTGTCGCGCGACATATCGTATCGTTTACACAAACATATAAATAAAAGACAAAAATATCTTTAATTATGGTATTTGTTTTCTTTCCATTGTCAGATTATGGTAATTTTCAGCCATGTTTTCAAAAACCGCTGAATATGCCATACGGGCGACCATTTTTATCGCCCAGAAATCTGATCCGGATCATAAAATCGGCATTGAGGAAATATCGAAGGCGATTGATTCACCGGCATCATTTACCGCGAAAATTCTCCAGATGCTTACTCGAGGGCAGGAGCTGATCAGTTCAGTTCGCGGGCCGAATGGCGGTTTTTTTATGACAGCCGAAGCGCGGAAATTACCCCTGTTAAGGGTTCTTGAACTGGTGGGGGAAGATGGCGTGTTGAAGAAATGCGTACTGGGTCTGAAGGAGTGTTCCGAGGAGAAGCCCTGTCCGCTGCACCATCGGTATAGAAAGCTCAAACCTGAACTGGCCCGCATGTTTGAAGAGATGCAGATTGGCCAGCTGGCCGGTGAATTGGATGCCGGGGCAACTTTTGTGGGGAACAAGGGGAGGGGAGCCGGGAAACGGCCGATGCCCGGCGGGAGTAAAGCGACGCGTTGAAAGGAAGAAGAATTGCCTGTTTGGGGGCCCGGGAACCATGTAAGCGCACACGGAACCTGCGCCAGGAATGTGCACTTTCAATCCGCACCAAGAACTGCACCATGGGCCTTCGCCAGGAACCTGCGACCGTTTCATCGATTTTGAGGCCAGTTGCTACTTTTCGTGTCTTTTCGTAGATAAGGCAAAATTCCCCCGATTTTATGCGTTTGATCACAAGGGCCGGGTTCTGTGCTCGATAATTTTATGCAACTAAAATTCAAGCTCAAACCTGTTTTCCATGAAACAAATTAAGTTCTCTTTACTCGCTTCTTTCCTGTTCGTCTTTATAAGTGTTTCCTGTAACAATGCTGCGGAAGACAAAACGGCCTCCGCCACTGCTTCGCCGGATGCATCCGCTGCACCCCTGGCGGGACAGTCAGGCGTACAGGATGACGTGTCCCAGAAAGATGTAGTGAAAATTGCGGCTGGCAGCCCTGATCACACCACATTGGTTACGGCGCTGAAGGCGGCCGAATACGTGGATGTACTATCCAACGCCGGCCCCTTTACTGTGTTCGCGCCAACCAATGCAGCATTCGACAAGTTACCCGCTGGTACCGTGGAGGGATTGCTGAATCCGGAGAAGAAAGATGACCTCCGCACCATCCTTGAATACCACGTGTACGTGGGTGTATTGAAACCTGAGATGCTCCAGGATGGACAGACGTTCGGACAGGCCAGCGGCCATAATATCACGATCGGCGTGAAAGATGGAAAAATAACGGTCAATGGCGCCAATGTGGTGGCTTCGATCCCGGCATCCAATGGGATAATACATGTGATTGACGCGGTTTTACTGCCACCTGCCGCGAAGTAGATATAAAGGTTCGGGCCTGGGATACCGGCCTGCGGAACCTTCCGGAATTTGTCTCTTGGTTAGAATGGAATAACAATCAGAAACCCCCATAGTCATATGGGGGTTTGCTGTTTATATCAGGTTGCCACCTTCTTTGGTGTGCAGCAACTTTAATTCCATGACGGTGGCAATGGATAATGCCCGCTGCTTTGCCAGTTCGGTATTGGGCCCTTCAAAATGGTGTTCCAGGGTTTCATTGAACAGGCCGAGCCATCGTTGAAAAGCTTCGCGCGTAAAGGGGAACATCGCATGTATGCGAAAATGGGCTGTCATTGGATTGCCCGTATACTGGCCTGTCTGCAGGATGATATTTTCCCAGAAGTCGTACATCCGCGGAAGATGTTTTTCCCAGTCAACATGGGCCACATCGTTGAAAATATGCCCCAACTGTTGATCGCCTTTCACTTTTTCGTAAAAATGATTGACCAGCCACTCGATGTCCTTCCGGTTATGGATATCCTTACGTTTCATGGTCTTTGTATTTAAAGATCTTTCCGGTTGAACCAGCGAACGGAAAGCCAGAGTGGCAATATGATCCAAAGCAGCATGATGCCCATGGCGAATGCCATGCCAATGCCTGTACCGAACACGTTTTTGAAAACCGCGCTGGTGACGCCCATCATGGCGGAGATATCCATTTTCAGCAGCATGAGCACGCGGGAAAGGTCTACGGGATTGAGTGCGCTGAACCCGATCATCGCTTTATCCAGCGGGTAGTCCATGAACTGGAATAAGAGGAAAAGCACGATCCCGTCGAAGAGCAGGGTGAAATACAGCCAGAGCAGGATCGACACGCCTGTGCCCTTTGCCTTGTCCCGTATGGTCACGGAGGCCAGCATGGCGATCGACACGAATATCACGCTCAGCAACAGTCCCATGGACAGCAGCATCAGGCCCGTGGCGTCCGCGGCGAAGAGGAGGATGGGAATACCGCATCCCACGAGGAAGGCCAGTCCCAGGGAAAGGCTGAGGCCCAGGAACATGCTGAGCCAGAGGTGTATCCTTCGCAGTGGTTGTGATACCAGCAGTTCGATGAATTCCGCGGAATTATAGAGGTATATAGACGAGAAGATGATGCTCACCAGTGGCACAATGATCAATACCACGTTCATCAGGCTGAGCAACCCCTTGGATGCGCTGTCGTTCATGTTGAAGAGGCTGAAGCCCAGCAGGGCCAGCAGTATCATATATGCGATGAC
>JALOMP010000211.1 GCA_025455365.1 Chitinophagaceae bacterium
CAATATCGAAGCCACCCGGTTCAGGGAAATGGGCAAATGGTGGTGGACCCTGCTTTGGATTCTCGAAAAATGGACTTTCCGGAAGGCGGATCTTATCCTTTTTAAAACACAGGAGGATATGGAATATGCCCGGGACCACTTTGGCATTGTGGACGAACATTGCCTGATCATACCCTTTGGCCTTAACCGCGATAAAATCCCCCCGGCACCTGAGAAAATGCAGGCCGCACAGGTTATCCGGAAAAAATATGATATCGCCCCGGACGAAAAAATCCTGCTCTTCTCCGGAACCCTGGATTATGCGCCCAACGCCAACGCACTCGCATTGATTGTGGATACGCTGATCCCCTTGCTTTCTGCCATGACAGACCACCCCTTCCGGGTGATCGCGTGCGGACGTATCCTTGACCCGAGTTACCACGGTTTACTGGAGCTTAACCACGACCACTACACCTATGCAGGTCTTGTAGACGACCTGCATCCTTACCTGCTTGCCGCGGATGTGTTCCTGAATCCCGTATCGGAAGGCGGCGGTATTAAAGTCAAAACCATGGAAGCCCTCTCGTATAACCTGCCGGTTGTCAGTACCAGTCACAGCGCGAGGGGCATCAACCCCGCACTTACCGGTACCCGGCTACGGGTGGCCCCCGATGAAAACTGGGATGCCTTTTGCCACCTGATCCTGGAGGCCTGGGACGATCCGACCAGCACCCCGGAGGCCTTTTTCAAGGAATACTACTGGCCTTCCGTCATCCGGCCCCTGGCGGAAAAGATCGAGGCGCTCTGATTAATAATTATCTTGCAACATGCCCGCTCCCGCTGTCAGTATCGTAATGCCCTTGTACAATGCCGGGCCGTTCCTTTCAGAGGCGATCGACAGCATATTACAACAGCATTTCACGGACTTTGAATTCATCATCCTCAACGACGGATCCACGGACAACAGTGAATCAATCATCCATCGTTACCGCGATGAGCGGATCCGATACCTGCGCAACGACCAGAACCGCGGATTGGCTTATACCCTTAACCGCGGTCTCCGGGAAGCTGCAGCCCCTCTGATCGCGCGCATGGATGCGGATGATATTTCCCTGCCGGAACGCCTGCAGGTGCAATACGAATACATGGAGCAACATCCGGAAGCAGACCTGGTAGCGGCCGTCGTGGAACTTATGGATGCGGATGGGAAACCCATGGGATACTGGAAAGAAGACCATGAACATACGGAACCGGCAGATATCCAGTCGTTCCTGGCAGAAAACAACTGCATTGCCCACCCAACGGTGATGGCCAGGAAAGACATCATGCTATCCCTTGGATACCAGGAGGAACAGGGCGAAGCGGAAGATTACGATTTATGGCTGCGATGGGTTTCAGCCGGTTACAGCATTCACAAAATCAACCAGGTCCTTCTCCGGCACCGCATATTGCCCAAGTCGTTCACCCGCCAGCGACAACGAAATGTCTTCTTCAAACTGGCGGGAGTCAAGGCCCGCTTCATCTGGAACGAAGTCTCTCATCACCGTTACAATGATTTCATGCTGATGACCGGGCTCATGGCCCTGGCGGACCTGGCCAGGGGAACTGGGAAGGCCGTCAAAAAAATCCTTCAGGCATCATGACATACCGCCTTTTCCTCCTGAAGAGATTCCTGGAAGACATCTTCATCTGGCCTTTCATCCAACTAGGAAGAGCCCATGCGGATAAATACCCCCTGGAAGAATCTTATGAAATATTCTTTTTCTTTCCCTTCTACCATACGGGTGGTGCAGAAAAAGTACATGCCCAGATCGCCCAGGCATTCCGGGGGCGTAGATGCCTCGTGATTTTTACAAGGAAGTCGCACAATGAAGGCTTTCGCAGGGCTTTTGAACAGGGTGGCCACCGGGTACTGGACATCTCGGCATACACGGACAATAAAAAGGCATACTGGAAGAACCTGGTATGGCGAGGCGTTGTCAGCGCGCATATCAACAGGCAAAAGGGACGCCCGCTGGTTTTCAACGGACAGTGCAATTTCGCCTATAAATGTGCGCCCTGGTTCCGCAGGGATATCCCGCAACTCGAACTCATCCATTCATATAACAGCTTTTCCTGGATCAGGGTACCCTTCCTGCCTTTTTACCGCCAGACGGTAATGATCAGCCGAAAAGCCATCAGTGACCATACAGCACAATATGCGAGGCTGGGGATTCCCGGCACTTTCCTTACCCGGATACGGCTGGTCCAGAACGGGGTGGCCTTGCCGGATTCCGTTCCGGCAAGGGATTTCAGCGTTGATGTCATCCGGGTGCTGTATGCGGGCAGGGCCACGCCGGAAAAAAGGGTACACCTGGTTGCTGAAGCGGCCATACGTTGCCGTGAGTCCGGAATTCCGGCCTCATTTTCCTTCCTGGGCGATATCCGGCCCCACCTGCCCCCATCGCTCCAGGAAGCCGGCCATTTTTATGGAAATGTGGATGATCCCGCTGCCGTGAACCGGGCTTACGCCGAAGCGGATGTGTTGGTGATCACATCCTCCGAGGAGGGCTTCCCCATGGTGGTAATGGAAGCGATGGCGCAGGGATGCATCATCCTGGCCACGCCCGTAGGCGATCTCCCCCATCATGTCCGACAGGGCGAAAACGGGTTCATTTTCAGCAGCGCCGTGGATGAAAAGACGGTGATTTCGGAGATGATGGATTTCATCAGGTTATTATTGGGCGATGCCGCCCTGCGCGGTCGGATTTCCACCGCCAATACGGTGTACGCCCGCGAGCATTTTGGATTGACTACCTTTAACAACGCTTACCGCCAGCTGGCGGACCAATTAATTCAGCAGACTTGAAGCCCCTGAGTTTTATCATCATCACCTATAACAGGCCAGACGATATGCTGGCCCTGGCCCGTAACATCGCCACACTGGACCATGCGTCAGACCTGCTGGAAGAAGTGATCGTGGTGAACAACGCTTCCACGGAAGATTATGGTCCATTCAGGAAATTCATCGCTTCCACACCGCATATACCATTCCGTTATATTGAATCTCCCGAAAACCTGGGTGTTGCGCGCGGACGAAATTTTGCCCTGCAGCAGGGCCGGGCGCCGATTGCGATCATGCTGGATGATGATGCTGAAATGGGTAACCGGGATTGCCTGGTGAAACTGCTGCAAGTCTTCGATCGGCAAGATACGGACAGGCCAAAGGCCATTGTCAGTTTTAAAGTGCTCTATTTTGAAAACAGGCAGATGCAGGTGAACGCTTTCCCGCACAAGGAATTTGCCAAGCACAGGGACAAGCATTTCCTGGAAACATATTACTATGCCGGTGGGGCCCATGCCGTAAAAAGGGAGGCCCTGGAAAAAGCCGGACTATACCCGGAGGACTTTTTCTACGGAATGGAGGAATACGACCTGAGTTACCGCGTACTCGATGCAGGTTTTTCGATCGTGTACTCGGATGAAGTGGTCATGCTGCATAAAGAATCACCGCAGGGCCGGCAGCCTAAAAAAGAAAAACTGCGACAGATGTGGGTGAACAAATGCAAAGTGGCCTGGCGATACCTTCCTAAAAAATATTTTCGCTCCACGGCCTGGATGTGGTCATTGGAGTACCTCCGGAAGACAGGTTATGACCTTTCCGGCTACCGACAGGGCTGGGCTGAACTGCGATCAATTCCTGCTTCCGAACAGCGGAAACCGGTGTCCCCTTCCACGATCGCCTACCTACGGAAAATGGGAGCCCGCCTCTGGTATTAACTTTAATACCCGTATTGCGCGAATAATTCGCGGATGGCTGCGGTGTCCCGCTTAGGATAGGATGCGATCAGTCTTTCCCGGAAAACGCGGATATCGCGGATGTCCTTTGAGAATACCCGAAAAATTTCCCCGGCGGTAAATCCACCCACGGGATCGGACAATCCACTGCCCGTGAATCTTTCCGACGGAGGATCCACCAGGTCATACAATAACCCTTTGGGTACCCAGTGACTCGGGTCCACAGTCCTGTGCGGGTTAAATGATTCAAGGAACTTTTCATGACTGCTCATTTCCCCGCTATTACCAAATATCAGGTGGTTTCGCGCGAACAAAAGATCTCCCTGTTCAGGAAAGGGTGTGCTCTGCAAGCCCCATCGCATCGCAGCAAAATAGTGTCCTGCGAAATAGCCCCACCCCTCCTCCAGGGCGATATGGTATGCTTTTTCCGTGCAGCATTCCCCGTAAGGTCCGGGTCCTTTGTTTCCTTTTTCCGCCAGCCCAAAACGGATCCACCAGTCGTTGCCCACAATAGCATACGTACTCGCATGCGCGAGTTCATGGTAAACCAATTCCGTATATCGGTCGGACATCAGATATGCAGGGTCTCCCCCATAGCCGTATTTAATATCGGGCGAACGTGCCTTGAATGCTTCGGTGGCCAGGATGACCAGCCCACCAGCCACCGGTGACCATACCGCCACCGTACCGGCCACCAATACCTCCGTACCAGCGGCGGCGGGGCTTGAATATAGGATCTGATTCAACATGTAGGTGTTGCCGTTACCCGCTCCCTGTTTACTGCTGAGCATGATATGCAGTCCGGCGGGTGGTGGCTCAATGCCGGATTCCATACTCATTTTGCGGTGTTCCATCAGGGCATTATGAGTCAGTGCAGCGCACCACTGGCTCGTTTGTATCGTGCCCGTGCTCATTGGATGGCGAATAAAAAATGTATGACCGCAGTCCAGTCCGCTCCATTTGCCCAGGTTGATCTTTATGGGGAAAAACTGTTCGTGAAGGGCTTTGGGCCGCATCCGGGCAATGTGGGAAAGACTATTTTTGAATTTGACGAGGATTGTAAATTTATTGCGGAAATATTTCCGGCTGGCGAAGCGTCCCTCATCGTCCGTATAGAGCCTTTCTACTTTAAAATGCCGTTTGACAATCACGCGTACCCGCTGTACAGCACGGGGCGCATGCCCGGTGAGTACTTCATCTTCCAGCACAATCTTCCCGGAAGGATAATGCCGGCAATCTGCCATCCCTTGCGAGGGAAGCGACAGATCATCCACCGCCTCATTAGTTTCTGGTATGGATTTTCCGGTCATTCCCGGAACTCCATAGCCCACCATGGATTCGTTCTCCTCGCCCAGGTTGCCGGTTAGTCTTAACGCTTCGTTTTCCAGCACTGGATTATTATCGGGAATATGCATGGCCTCGATTATCTGCGCCTGGATGCCGGCAGCCGGCCGGTAACCGGCTTCTGCCACGCTGTAATAGTCAGGAATTTCTTCCACCGTTTTCCCAGGCTCCGTATAGAAATCGCCTTCAGAAAGCAATTGACGATGCAGGGAATAATCAAATAATTCAATATCCTCCTGTTCAAGCCTTGAGAGCTCTTCATAATTTTTGGGCGAAAACCGCCAATAGTAATGGGTAACCGGCAGGGAAGAACCCGGATCCCTGTGGTACAGGTTCCGGTATGCCTGCTTCATTACCGGAATGGTATACGGATTGCGTATTTCCGGCCCGAGAATCGTCGGATGATCAATGCTGTCCTGGTAAGCCGCCTGCAAATAATCACAATCCCAGCACAGGGGTTTCAGTGACGCAACCGGGTATACAATCTCATTTTTCCG